>JAZNRX010000001.1:0-14033 GCA_045590915.1 Acutalibacteraceae bacterium
CATCCTCTTCAATAATAAGATTTGTTGATTTTGCACCTGTCTTCTTTATGATTTCTCTTAATTTATCGGGATTTTCAAGCATGGGACAAGGTCTTAAATGGTTATCATTAAAGGGCTGACCTTTTCTGTATTCCATAAACAGAGGATTTTTAAGTGCTTCAAGAATTGTGTGGGTACGGATATTTGAATCGGAATAGTGAATGAATACACAGGGTTCAATATCACCTGCTGAATTGACATGAAAATAGTTTCTGCCGCCTGCAATACAACCGCCCACATATTCGCCGTCATCCTGAAAATCAATAACAAACATAGGCTTGCCTGTTTTTGAATTTCTCATTTTTCTCAGCCAGAAATACATATATTTTCTCTGTGCGGGAGTGGGGATAAGCTCCTTATCTGCTCCGTGACCTACGGGCATATAATTGAAATACCATGCATATTTCACACCGCTTTCAATCATAAGGTCAATAAATTCATCGCTTGTTACATAGTCAACATTCTTTCTTGTGTAGCAAACGGATATACCGAAAAGACACTTGTGCTTTCTGAGTGTTGCCATAGCCTCCATAGTTCTCTTATAAGCACCTTCACCGCGGCGGAAGTCGTTACTTTCCTCAGTTCCCTCAATGCTTAATGCAAAGGCAAGATTTCCTACTCTTTTTACTTCCTCACAGAATTTATCGTCTATAAGAGTACCGTTTGTATATGCCATAAATGCACAGTCTGCATGTTTTTCGCAAAGACGGATTATCTCGTCCTTCTTTATAAGAGGCTCACCGCCCGTGAACATATAGAAATGTGTACCAAGAGCCTTTGTCTGACAGATAACAGAATCCATTTCCTCAAAGGAAAGATTCTGCTTATATCCGTATTCAGCTGCCCAACAGCCCTTGCATTTGAGATTACAGGCACTTGTGGGATCTATAAGAATCTGAAAAGGAATGTTGCAGTCATACTTTTCACGGTTTGCTCTTACTTCCTTTGTACCGAAATAACCCGCTTCTACACCGAGGGAAATGAGCATATGCTTGAGCATTTTTCTGTCAATATCGTTTATAATGGATTTACCCAGCTTTACATAGATGTTATCGGGATCCTTTGCTCCTGCCTTAAGCTTTGTGAAATTTTCGGGAGGAAACATATTACCGATAAGCTTTTCGGCAAAGCTGAGAATATTGACAAAGCCGTCCTCAGGTCTCTTGTCAATGTATTTAAGAACTCTGTCAAGTGCAACAGATGCTACTGTCACAACTGCTCTCTTTTTTAATGACATCTGAATTTCTCCGTTTATCTGAACTTAATTTTCCAAAATGTAATTTTACCATATAATCACTTGGTTGTAAATATACATTTTCACACAGCTTACAATATATACGAAAGCTTTTTCAATATCATCAGGCTTGTAAAAATTAGACTTGTTTATGTAAATTTTGTGTGTTAATATTTATTCATAATATGCTAAAATAATGAACACAATACTGAATGAAAGTGAATTTTATATGAAATTAAAGCTTTTTTCTCTGATTTTTGCCGCATCCCTGATTTTCAGTCTGTTTTCTGTCAGCGTTACGGCAAATGAAAATGATATAAGAACCGAAGCTTCAATGGAAAGCTTTCTAAATCCAGACGGTGACATTATAGGTGTTTCGTCAAAGGGTGAGTGGGGTGAATATCCCGAAAACTCAATTCCCGCAATAATTGAGGCGGCAAAAACAGATATTGATTTTATTCTGATTGATGTAAAAAGAGCCCAGTGCGGTGCATTAATTCTTTTCAGCGATGACGTGACTGAAAGAATGCTTGAGTCGGATGATAATTTTGTTGTCAGTGAAACAGATTATTCCGTACTTTCAGCATATAAGCTGAAAAAAGCCTGTGGCGGCAGCAACGAACAGGAAAGCGAATATTCAATCCCCTCTCTCTCGGAAGCAATCGCAGTCGCAAGGGAGTATGACATTCCTCTCATTCTTCGTTGCAATATTTCAATTATCAGAGAGGTTTCTGTTTTTCTTGATAATGAAAATGCTCTTTCAATGTGCATCATTATGACAGATGCTTCTGCGAAGGAAATTACCGAAGAACTGAAAAATATCGAGAACAAGCCTTATGTCATCGGCTCAAAAAAGGGCAATGTTATCTTCAATATGGTTTCTTTTATTAACGGGCTCGAAGAAATAAATGCGGTGGGTGCTAATCTTAAAACAGGCAACCGCTACGGCATAAACTTCTATTTCAGCACTCTTGAGGTTTTTTCCCGTAATATGAGACTTGTTCTTGACCACACAACTCCCGAGGTATCGGGCTTCAGGGAGGACAGTGAAAAATGGTGGAATGATGCTATTTCAAGAGGATATTCCGTAATTATCACAGACCACGCTGTTGAGTTTTCAGAGTATAAAAAGGACACCGAAGCCGCAAGACAGAGACTTCAGGAGCTTTACGACAAATTCGTTACAAACCACACTCTCCCTGATTTCAAGGATGAGGTTTTATCAGATCTGAAAAAAGCATATACGGATGCAGTGTCACTGGCCCAAAAACTGCTTTCCGATAAATCATCATCAAAGCAGGACCTTACTGACTGCTACGCCAAGCTTTTCAAAGCGGCAAACGATGTAAACAAAAATTTCTCGTCACTTGAAGACGGCAGTGCAGGAACAACAGTAACAGTTCCCAGAATAATTCTGTGTGTTGCCGCGGTTGTTGTAGTTGTTGCCGTTCAGATATACTTTTTCAGAAGAAGAAAGAAGGTTGGATAATCTATGCTTTTGAAAATATTGACCGCAGTAATTGCATTGGGAGTTATTGCCATTACATATTTTTATGTTGATGCACAAAAGGACGGCGCCTGTCCTAAATCATGGCTCCTGAAAATGATCGGAGCCACAGGCTACCTCGGAGTCGGTGTATTATGTGTTCTTATGACAGGTGAGTTTTCCGAATTCGACAAGGCTATGATACTGGCACTTGTTTTTTCGTGGCTGGGCGATCTGTTCCTTCATATGTGGTTTCACAAGATATGGACAGCTCTGGGCTTTGTTTGCTTTCTGACCTCGCATATATGCTTTATAAGGGCATATATAATCGGCACAAATTCTCTTACGGTATCAACCCCCGAAAGACCGTTTTTCAGCATAGGTGAAATTGTTGCGGTGGCAGTTTTTGTGGCTTTCTTCATCGTTTGTATGATAAAGTCAAAAATGAACTTAAAGGGCATTATGAAGCTTCCCATAATCATCTACGGAATTGTAATTATGACTATGCTGTGCAAGGCATCAATTCTCGGCATTGAAGCCGTAAAAGCCGGTATCACTCCCCTGTGCCTTGTATGTGCCGTTACCGGTGCCGTCAATTTCGTAATGTCCGACTTTTCAATTTCATTTCTTATGTTTGACAAAAAGCATAAGAAAAATTTCAAGCTAAAACTTTTCAATATGTATACCTACTTCATTGCAGAAATTCTTTTAGCATCGCTTATCTTCTTTATATAAAGTCACCCTACTGACAGTCCCTGACCTCCCGTTCGGCAGAGAATATAATTACAAAGAAAATACCCCGAGGACCAAAAAAAATACAATTACCTTTGTAGGGGAGGGCTTCCTCGACCTCCCGAGACAGAGGCAGGCAATTAAAGATACAGGAATTATGCCCCGTAGAGGCAGATTTTTTACCTCTACGGGGCTGAAATAAAACTATTTATTTTGTGCATTGCGGGATGCCGTGGGCGACATCCCCTACAAGGCGACATATACGGCACAGCCTTCAAAAGAAGCTTCTGTCTGATTCTTTATTATCTGCTTTATTTGATGTTTACGAAATCAGCAAAAACATATTCAGCGTAATAATCGGAAACAAGCTCAGCATACCCCTTAAGCCAACTAACCGTACTGAAAACAGCACCCTCCATCATCTGGCAGAACAAGTCGGACTCATATTTCAACTCGGGAATTGATTCATAATCAATTAAGTCTATTGCATCACCGTCAGCAGCCTCATTAACTTTTGCAGGCATAACCCAACCGCGGGCATAGGCAATCGCTGTATCTTCAGTATATGCATAAACTTCAATGATGTCGCCGGCAACTTCATAAGTAAACTCATAATAAATAACGGTGCCGTCTACCTCAATAGCAAACCCACAGAATGCATATGTGATGTCCAAAACACCATCATCATATATAATTCCAAATGACATAGGTTCAACATATTCTTCAATATAGTAAAAACCGTCTGCCCTGCTGCCGTATTCTTTAAGGTATTTTTTCAAATCCTGGCTGAAAATCCATCTTGACGTTTGTCTGCATTCACACATAAGCGCGGAATTAAAGCTGTGAACATGATTCAAGGGAGCTTCATGACCGCAGTAGTAGCATTTTTTTGTATCATTTTCATAATCAGGAATATACTCGTGGGTTATTTCTGCGGTTAACTCTTCACCGCAGAAGGGACAGTTTTCCTTTCCTGTACAACAGATTTCCACGGGAATGAGATGAGGCAGTTTATTATGGAAAACACATACTTCTTTACCTGTTACTGCACATTTTCCTTTAGTAAAGCCTTCCTTTGAGCATGAGGAATGCTCATCCTCCGTTATTTCAAATGCATAGCCTTGCTTTTCTTCAAGTCCTACTGCAGTACGGAGTGTAAGACGGGCATCAGAGGCACCTATCTTTCCGTCATAATCCACATCACAGTAAAGAAGTGTAATATTACTAAGAAATTCATCTAATCCTACAGATTCACGAAGAATTGATCTTGCATCGTCAGAAGCAACGTAGCCGTCGTTGTTTACATCGCCCATATAACGGGTTTTGATATTCTCGTTTGTTTCCCCGGGGAGCTCCGTGGCATAAGCCGTAAAACTCATACTAAAACACAGAAGCAGTGAAATAAAAACAGATAATTTTTTCATAAATTACACTCCTTTATATTTATTTCATCTTTATTCTATCATAAAACAGCAAAAAAATAAATTGTAAACATACACAATGTTTATCGGTGCAGATATAAATATTATACAAATAAGGGACTGTTTGTTCACAGTCCCCTTTTTTTGTCATTATATAAGTATATTGAAATTATAGAAATTGCTTCGTTTTACAAGCTCGTCGTTTACATAATCCACGCCGAACTCCTCAAAAACAGTGTCCCTGTCGGAGAAAAGGTTTGTTCCTATTCCCAGTCTGTCACCTTCAATTTCAACACCCATTGATGCTAAAATTGTGGGGAACATGTCAAAAACAGCCCAATCCCTTTCAAATCTTCTTTCTTCGGAAATATCGTTAAGCTCGCCCGCAGGATTGATTATAAGATTATAACAGGAACGGTGATATTTCTTTATTCCGTCAAGACCTTCAATGAACTTCTTTGCCATAGTAAGATGGTCACCTATAAGAATAATTGTTGTGTTCTCATAGAAGGGCTGATCCTGAATCCAACGGATAAATTCAACCGTCTGCTCCTGTGAATATCGGACAGCATTGGCATATTTGCTGTCATAGGGCGTGGGAGCATCAGGACTTAAATACCCCTCGGGAGTGTGAGTATCTGCAGTCTCCATCATAAGATGGAATGGCTTTCCTGTTTCATAAAGCCTTGTCAGTTCATTTTTTGCATATTCATAGAGCTTATCATCCTCATAGCCCCAGAATACCTTATAATTTTCAGGCACATAGCCTCTCTTTTTTACTTCCTTATGGTCAATAATCGTATAGTCACCGTGGGATTGGAAATAATATGTAAGACCGCCGAAATCAGCATTTGCACCGAACATAACAGTCTGCTCATAGCCCTGCTCCTTAAGAATATCGCCTATTGCGGTGGCACCGGGAAGGAAATTATCCGCATCACCGTACTGATTCTGCTTATCGGGCACCTTCATGGGAAGTCCCGTGCCCATATTTACCATAGAAGCAACCGACCAGCCTGCACCTGTTGATTCCTGAAAGCCTCCGGGAAGCTCTTTGTCGTGGGAAAAGCTGACGCCCTCTTTCATAAGATCATAAAGGTGAGGAATGAGATTATCCTCACAGAAGCCTCCCAGCTCTTTTGAAAGGAAGGTGTTTTCCATACTCTCAAGATAAATATGAATAAGATTTCTCTTCTTTTCGGGGAAGGAAATTTTTACGGTATCGGGATCGGCATAATTATCCTCAATAAAGCTTGATGCGGTGAGATAGGAATGATAAAGGTCAACAAGCTGAAATTCTTCAATACCGAACCAGCAACCGCCTATAAGCATTGAAAGTGCAATAATCATACTCGCCAGTCTCTTTGCAAGACGGGGGAAAAGTGCGAATGCTTTTTCCTTGAAGCGAAGCACAAGGTTTTTATCCGAAAAGGTTACAAGACAAAAAATTGCAGTAAAAAGGGCGGTGGACAGAACAGGTCCTTCCACACCTGATATATAGACGCCTGCATCCGTACCCTCGGTGGGAGAATTAAGATTTATCAATATCTGGTCGGGAGTTAAGTCACCGAAAAAGTCCTTACCCCAGACAGTACCCGTCAACGCTGCAATTCCGAGAGCAAAGAAAACTGTACTTATAACCTTTACCGCACGGTTGCCGTGCTTTCTCTTTACGCGACTTTCCTCACAGAGAGAAAATCTTTGAAGAATTGACAGCAAAAGGAAAAATACCGCACTTACACAAAAAGCAATGCTCACTGCATAAAAGGTGTACCCTTCCTCATGATACGAGGGGAAGAATATATTTTCCTCCTTGAAAATATATTTCATCACTCCGTAAAAGAACAAAACAGCAAGAATTGTGTCTTTTATAAGAACTCGTATAATTTCTGCAGGCTTTTGTATTTTGCGGTTAAACAAAATATCCGCAAGCGCAACAATAAGCCCCAATATAAGACTGAAAGCAATTACCATAAAACCAATCTCCGCTCAAAAACATATTTTTTCAGTATTATACGCTATAAACGCCTAACAATCAAGAGCAATAAAATATTAACATGTGCGCCGATATAGCATTTTTTGAGTAACGCGACTGTCACGCAATTCCCTTTATATCGCAGTGTGTTAAATATCTGAGCTTTTATCTTCCGCACGCAAAACCGTGAAAGAAGAAATGAATTATAATTCTTCAAAGCGACCCAAAAGAACAAAATTGAGGAACATTATTCAATCTTTCGCTTTTTTGTTCAACAAGCATAAATATTGTGTTAAAATAATATTAATTACATGGAAAATGGTTGATTTTGTCTGTATTTCATGTTATTATGCATCTTGGGTAATAATAATATTTTTAATAATAATGTACACTGAAAGAATGATACCGAATGACAGACAAAGAACTCAAAAAATTAAGCAGACTGGAGCTTCTCGAACTTCTTCTGCATGAAAGCCGTGAAAATGAAAAATTAAAGGAAGACATTATACAACTGAAAAAAGAAAATTCTTTGGAAAAAACCGTTCTTCACATATCTGATACATCAAAGCAAATAGAAGAAATCCTCAATAATGCAAAAAACTTAACAGATACACTTAACAGTTTTTCTTCCGAATGTCACAGTGATACACAAAGGCCCTGTGCCAACACAGTAAAAAAAACAAAAAACAAGTCAAAAGATGTCGAAATTTATGAAAGGCTGCTGTTATTTTTCTATCAGAATCCCTATACCATATCTGTCCTTTCCGATGATTTACAAGAAGATATACAGAAGCGCATAAATGAAATTATTTCCAAGCAAAAGTAATTTTAACTCTTATGTGTTTTTCAAGGAGCAAACCCTGAATGGCAATAAAAAGAAAAAAAGCATTCTCTGAATTTCCAACCGTTTCACAGGTGGAAAAAGAGATTTCAAGAGAAAGATATAACAGTAAATACAAAAAAGTTCTGAAAAGCACCCTATCTTCACTGATAGTTGTTGCGGCAATCGCTGTTCTCATAGCAACGCTTGCACTTCCCGTGCTTCAGATACAAGGCAACAGTATGGAGCCCACCCTCAATGATGAGGAAATCGTAATTCTCCTGAAAACAACCAATCTCAAACGCGGGCAGCTGTGTTGCTTTTCTTATCAGAACAAACTGCTGATAAAGAGAATAATCGGCATCCCCGGTGACAGCATTTCTATTCACGATGACGGAACGGTATATGTCAACGGCAGTGCCATAGAAGAGCCATACATAATAGATCGGGCTTTGGGAGAATGTGACATAACTTTTCCCGTTAATGTTACTGACAATCACTACTTTATTTTAGGTGACCACCGTTCAACCTCTATCGACAGCAGAAGCTCTGTTGTGGGACTTGTGAGCGATGAACAGATTGTGGGCAGAATTTTTTTCAGAGTCTGGCCCTTTAACGCTATAGGCTCAGTCAAATAACCGGACTGAAAGCATCAGATTTGAAAGGAGGCGGCAAAGTGGAAGGTCTGAATTACGATACACTTGAAAAGCACAGACAATTCAGAGAGAGAAAAACAAAGCTTATCATCATTTTTCCCGTAATTGCCGTCGCCGTTGCCGTTCTTGTTTTCTGGTGGCTCAAGCTTGTGGGAATAACAATAACGGGAGATGCCTTCTGCGGTCTGGAAGAACACACCCATAATGAAGAATGCTATACCGCAGAATATATCTGCGAAGCAGAAGAAGCAGAAAGCTCACTGTCGGAAGAATACACTTCAGAAGCTTCATCCTCTGAAGAAAGCCTGACTCAATCTTCTTCAACAGAAAGTCAGACACAATCTGAAGATACTGAAAACATAACAGAATCCGGTCACATTCACTCTGACAGCTGTCTGAAAAAAACACTCATCTGTAAACTTCCCGAACACACACATTCAGCCGAATGCTTTCCCGACACATCGGCAGACACAGAAACCGTGAGTGATTGGCTGAAAACATTTGAGAATGTTGAAATAACTAACGATATTCCTGAAAACCTTATCTCAATCGCATTGACACAAAAGGGTTATTCGGAAAGCCAGTTGAACTATGAATTTGATGCACAGGGCAACAAGTGGGGCTACACACGCTACGGCGAATGGTACGGAAATCCCTACGGACAATGGAACACAATCTTTGTTGCCTTCTGCCTTCACTATTCGAACATAAACAATGTTTCAGAGTTTGAAACGGCAGGCGCAGAAGCAATGAGGCTTGCATGGGAGAAAAGGTTTGCCTATGCACAGACGGCTGACTACACACCGCAAAGAGGCGACATTGTTTTTTTGGATAACGATAAAAACGGTGTGTGTGACACCACGGGCATTGTTCTTTCAACATATGAAACGGGACTGACCTTAATAGCAGGTGACATTGATAACAGTGTTGCCGTAATCAACGTTGATTACGGTGAAAACATAATCGGCTACGGACTTACGGGAGAGCTCAGCTTCCAGAAGGATATGGAATATGACAGCAATCCCCAGATTTCTGCTCCGATTGAAGCCGAAACATTTTTATCCGAACCTCCGATAATGATGTTCAGCACAGGAACACCGCAGCCGAACATCACCTACATAGAAGACCTTACACTTGCACTTGTTGATGTCCATTTTAAGACCCAGGACGGCACTGTTCTGGGTGACGGTGCATCAGTATATGTAGGACAGACCTATATTGTTACTCTTGAATTCAAGGAAGACAACACAGGTGAAGATTGGATACAGTTCCAGCATAATCATGATAGTCATTTTCTGCATTATCAAATCCCTGAGAATCTTCATTGTGAGCCATTTGACACATGGCATCCCATTACGGCACTGACAGAAAACGGCACCATTGAGGATGTTGGTGAATATTTTGTCGATGAACACGGCTACCTGCGTGTGAGATTTCACGACGTCGAACCCGGCGTGTGCTTCGGCTCAAAGTATTCAAATGTTGACTTCGTAATTGAATTCAATGCTTCGGTAGGTGAAAATCTTTCAGGCTCAACCACAGAAATTCAATTCGGCAATCAGATAGATGTAAAACTGAATGTTGACGGCGGAGCCGCTATGAAGATGGAAAAATCACACGGTGAATATAATGAAGACAGTCACACAATGGATTATACCATAAAGGTTGAAGCCACTCAGGGTGTGGTAAAGGACTTTTATCTCACTGATACAATCTGGGCTAATCATGTGGCTTTAAGAGATACAATAGTTGTTACCGACCTTAACGGAAATATTCTTGATCCTCAACCGACAATACAGGATAACCCCAGAAACGGTGCAGAAAAAGGCTTTATGCTTACGGACTTCCCTGATTTTTCGGCAGGTAACGGTTTTCTTATTACATACAAATCACAAATTCTCGATAATCTGCTGACACAGGAAGCTGTTGAGATGTATAACAGTGCCGATGGGTACGGCAAGGACTCAAACCAAGAAAATGTTTCCACATGGACGGAAGACTGGCTGAAAATTGAGCTTGAGAAAATGGAAAAGGACGGCAATCAGGCAGTTCTGCAGGATGCAAACGGTAATCCGGTTCCCGTTATCGAATGGGAGGTTGAAATCAGAAAGGATAACCACAATCTTCAGGGAACCGTGGTTGTTGATACTCTCGGTGAAGGCCTCAGCTACTACACGGATCAGGCAATTCGTATTAAGTCTTATGATGAATGGGGCTACAAAATATCCGATGAATATATAAACTGGAATGATGTTAAAATCAACGGAACATCAATGGAATTTACCCTTCCTGACGGATATGCATTCAACATTGTTTATTACACAAAATACGAAGAGCTTGCAGAAGGCGAACAGAAAGAATTTACCAACAGGGTTTCCGCTTTAATTAACGGTAAACAGGAAACGGCAGGCGGAAATGCAGATGTTGTGGGCTTCATTCCTCACGTTGTCAAAAGCGCAAGCGGTAATGACGGAAAATATGCTTACTTTACCATTGAAGCGGATATTCCCGCTGTTATAAAGGACTGGGGACATTTCTATATGACGGATCTTGCGGCATTCTGGGGATATGATAATGCAGTAGGCTATCTGTATGTACAGAACATTCCGGAGGATCTGGTAATTACCGCACAAACGAAAAGCGGACAGGTGGTTAATTTTACACCTTACATACCGGGCGGTCCTATTGAAAATACCTTTATGCTGATTTCTCCCGCACAGGGCAATCAGCATCACAGCTTTAATATTTTATTCAACACATCATCGACAGAGATCGGCACATCAAAATGGACTCTGTCAGAGGATGCAAAATTGACAATATCTTATAAAATTCCATTTGATGCAAAAACCGGTATTGAATGGGAGGGAGAACTCAGCGGTGACAAAACCCTTGAAGATGTGCTTCTTACGGGAAAACACTTAGCAAATGAAGTTTATCTGAATTACACCCAGTATGTACAGGGCAAGGCAGACACAATCTACAAGTATTCACCGACCATAACAAAAAAATCCGTTGTTAACGAGGATGGAACGATAGATTATACCGTCGTATTCCATAATACGGTGCCAGGTTCAGGAGGAAACTCCGGTTATTTGTCGGGCGCATCGTCAATTGTATTCAACGATACTTTTGATGAAAGAATGGAATATGTCACAGGTTCACTTCAGGTTACCTGTTATGACCCGTGGCAGAACTGGCTGTGGCTGAACAAATATAAATATAACGGTCAGGTTTCAGGAAACACGATAAGCGTCAGTGCAACAGATCTTGTATTTTCCGAATATAACTATGCTGAAGCTCAGGAATTGTGGAATACATGGCCTGCATCATTACAGAACTATCAGATTTATTGTAATAATATGAGCGGCGGTGAGCATGTTTTTACTTATACGCTAAAAATCAAGGATGAATACCTTAACTCTCCTGATGAGAACATATTACATCTTGATAATACCGCTGAAATCACTTGGGATAATGACGGCTCATCGGGGCCTGTTACGGAAGAAACGGAATTCAAAACAGGACTACTCGATAAGCAGGTGGTTCAGGAAAACAACAGACTGAAATTTGATATTCACGTAAACAACAATGCACTGGATATTCTTCCCGGCACGGACAAGCTGACTATTGAAGATACCATGACAAAATCTCTTTCGGTTTACTGGGATACAATAAAGCTTTATTATGAGGATGCAAACGGTAACTGGGTAGACTTTGACAGCAACGAAAGCATTCATAAATATACCGTAACTTACGATCAGGCAAGCAACAAGCTTATATTTGTGGTTCCCGATTCACTTCATATAAGAATTGACTATACAACTCTTATTACAGAAAACGGTCATGTTTCCGTTAACAACTCTGTAAAGATTGACGGCAAGGCTCAGGTTACTGACATCATTGATGCCATATTCAAGGTTGAAGAGCACAGCGGCGGAGCTTCGGGCTCTAATCATAAGATTACACTTCTTAAGCAGGACGGAGAAACAAATGCAAGCTTATCAGGTGTCACCTTCCATATGTACGGTCCTATGGGTGATCCCCACGCAACACTCCCCAACGGAGCTTCAACAAGCATTCTTTCAGAGAAAGGTAAAAATCTCTATTATATCGGCACCTACACAACGGGTGCAGACGGTACGGTTATAATTGATACGCAGTATCTCACCATCGGCGGTCCTTATGCTTTGGTTGAAGCGGCACCGCCCGAAGGTTATCTTCCTCTTCAGAAGCCTGCGTATTTCTATTTCTACGAACCCGACCCTGACGGTATAATGCAGACGGTTACCACAATTATAGCCGTTGAAAACTATACCTACGGCTTTGTGTTCCCGGAAACGGGCGGCACAGGCACACTCCCCACGGCAATAATCGGAATAAGCTTAATGGCTTTCCCGATTTTGTATAGCATAATTCGTCGTAAGCGTGAAAGGAGGTTGACAAAATCTCCCGAAGCATAAGAATACGATTGCGACGGAGAATGCACACAAATTCAGAAAAAATTGCAAATCAAAAAAAGAAAGGAAGTTTTTTATGAAAAAGTTATTTGCAGTTTTAGTAGCACTCACTCTCGTTCTCTCAATGGGAACACTTGCTTTCGCAGCAGGTACAGGCACAATCACTATTACCAATGCACTTGACGGCGCAACATATGACATTTATAAGATGCTCGATTTTGCACCCTCAAACGATGCCGGCGATAAAGGTATCTACACAATCGTTAGCGGTTGGGAAGATTTCTTTGCTGCTGAACCCGCAACAAACTATTTTACTGTTACAACAAATGCAGGTCAGACAACAGTAACACTTAAAGATGGTGTTACAGCGGTTGACCAGACACTTGCAAAGGCTGCTATTGCATATGCAACTACCAAAGGTATCACAGCAACAAAGACAGCAAAAGCTACAAGTGAAACTGTTGAATTTACAGATCTTGCCCTCGGTTACTATGCTATTGATACTTCTCTCGGTACTCTCTGTGCTCTCACAAACACAAACTCAACTTTTACAACTGTTGAAAAGAACGAAAAGCCTGACATTGATAAGTATGTTCAGGAAGACAGCAAAATGGCAAATGCTAATGAAGGTTGGGGTAAGGTAAATGACGCTGATATAGATCAGCAGGTTAACTACAAGTCCACAATCACAGTAGGTCTCGGTGCAACAAACTATGTTATGCACGATACCATGGAAGCAGGTCTTACCTTCAACAACGATGTAGTTGTTAAGCTTGCTGACGGTACTGTTGTTGACGAAGCAAATTATACCGTAAAAGTTTCTCCCACAGACGGTCACACATTTGATGTTGCTTTTGCCAATACTTTTATTGAAGGTCTTGCAAAGGGCACTCAGTTCACAGTTTTCTACTCCGCAACTCTCAATGAAAATGCAAACATCGTAGTAGACGGCAACGACAATACAGTAAAGCTCAGCTACGGTGAAGACAGCACTTGGGAAACAGCAGAACACAAGACAACTACATACACTTGGAAGATGGATGTATTAAAGTACACAGTGGACGGCACAAAGGTTCCTCTTGCAGGTGCAAAGTTCCAGCTTCTTGCAGGTACAACACCTATTAAGTTCACACAGGTAACAGGTACTGATGTTCCCACATACAGAGTTGATGCTGACGGTACAGTTGACACCATCACAACAGATGCAAACGGT
>JAZNRX010000002.1:0-9052 GCA_045590915.1 Acutalibacteraceae bacterium
AATGCAAGGGAAGTATTCTTATACCTTAAATTATTGTAAATTTCAAGATATTCATGTATTTTCTTTTCTTTAAGAGTCTTATTCATTCCGAGAAGGTTATCTATGCTCACATTAAAGAAGCCGGCAATTTCGGGGAGTAAGGTTATATCAGGGTAACTTTCACCACGTTCCCAATTGCTGATGCTTTGAAAAGTTACACCCAAAAACTCTGCCAGCTTTTCCTGTGTAACGTTATTATCACGTCTTAAAGCTCTAATGTTTTCTCCGAGATAAATAGTCATTAAATCACCTCAAAATATATTTTGACCGGTCAGGTAAATGATAATATAATCGCAATCAAAACACAATAAATTATATTTTGAATGATATTAAAAGAATGATTGAATTCTTCATAAAATCTTTGATTATTCTGCAATATAAGGTTAACATAATAAATTCTTTTAATATATATCTTTTACAGTTTGACTTTATCAGATTTTAATGATATTATTGTGCGAGGATGTGATACTTTTTATGGAAAACATATTATTATTCAATAAACCCGCAAAGAATTGGGAAGAAGCTCTTCCTATAGGTAATGGCAGACTCGGAGCAATGATTTATTCAGGAACAAAAGATCTGGTTCTTCAAATGAATGAGATTTCCTTATGGAACGGTGCTCCCTTTGATTGTCCGGATAAAAAGAATGCATTTATGCATTTGCCTGAATTACGGAATATGATTAACTCACAGAAGTACTCTGATGCTGCTAAGCTTCTTGATAAGGAATTTACAAACAACGGCGGCGGTTTTGATGGTGCATATTCCGGTTCATATCAAACCTTTGGGGAACTCAAAATCAAATATCGCGGTTGCCTCGGCAAAGTGAAAAATTATAAAAGATATCTCGATATTTCCGAAGCAGTTTGTCATGATAGTTTTGAAGTTAATGATATCAGAATAAAAAGAGAATATTTTTCATCAGCGATCGACAATGCCATCTTTATGAAATTCAGTTCTGACTGCTCAGATTTCTTGAATTTTGACATTTCATATAAGCTTGAACATATTGAAAATATTGAGTTGACTGATAACTCAATTTCATTCAACGGTCACTGCGACGGTAACACTAAACATATGGCTTTTGCAGGAAAAATATTTGTTTATTTAACTGAAGGTTCTGTGAAGGCCGATAACGGAATTTTAAAGGTTAGACATGCAACTGAGGTCATCATCTGTTTTGTTTGTGCAACTGACTATATTCTTGATCAATCAAGGAATTTTAAGGGTGAAGATCCTGTTAAAATGTGTGAGTGCTATTCTGAGAAAATTGATTTATCATCTTATGAAAACATAAAAGAAAAGCATATCTGCGACTATAAAAATTATTATTTCCGATGTGTATTTGAACTTGACATTCCCACAAACAGCGATATACCGCTTCCTGATAGATTAAAGAATTTTTATAAGAATAGTTCTGATATAGGTCTTGTTGAGCTTTTGTTTAATTATGGCAAATACCTTCTTATATGCTGCAGCAGACCAAATAATGTTCTTCCCGCAAACCTGCAAGGCTTATGGTGCAAAGACTATAAAGCTCCTTGGCACTGTGATTATCATACAAATATTAATGTTCAGATGAATTATTGGTGTGCAGGACCGGTAAATCTTTCGGAATGTACTGAGCCACTCGCTAAGTTTATATGTGCATTAAGAGACAACGGCAGAAAAACAGCGTCTGCGTATTATAATGCACCTGGCTGGACTCTTTATACAATATCTAACCCTTGGTTATGGACATCTCCGGGGTGGGGCGGAGGCTGGTCTCAGTACCCATTGGGCGGTGCATGGCTTTGTAAACACCTTGTTGAATACTATTATTTTACACAAGATATAAATCTTCTCAAAAGGTTTTATCCGATTATTAAAGAGAATTGTCTTTTTAACATTTCCATTCTTTTTGAGGATAAAAACGGGTATCTTATGACGAATCCCGCAACATCGCCCGAAAATACCTTCCGTGACGATAACGGAAATGAGGGTTGGGTTTGTCGAGGAACAGCAATGGATATTGAAATGCTTCACGAAAACTTTACCGATATGATTGATATCTGTAAAATTCTTGACTGCGATGAAGAATTCAGTAATGAACTGAAAAGCTTGAAAGAAAAATTATTACCGTTAAAAATCGGAAAAGCAGGTCAGCTTCAGGAATGGGAAGGAGATTGGGATCTCAATGCTCCTGAAATTCATCACAGGCATGTGTCACATTTGTACGGTCTTCATCCAGGAACTATGATCTCACCTGAAAAAACTCCGCAATTGGCAGAAGCTTGCAGAAAAACACTTGAACTTCGCGGCGATGACGGTACCGGTTGGAGCCTTGCTTGGAAAATTAACTTCTTTTCAAGACTTCTTGACGGTGATCATGCAGCAAATCTTATCTACAGACTACTAAAACCTGTCAAAAACGGCACTGTTACACGATACAGTAAAGGCGGAGGAGTATATCCAAATCTATTTGATGCACACCCTCCCTTTCAGATTGACGGTAATTTTGGTGCGACTGCAGGAATTGCTGAAATGCTTTTGCAGAGTCACAATAAGATTTCCGAAAATTCTTTTCTTATACATTTACTGCCTGCATTACCTTCAGATTGGAAGGATGGTAAAGCTGAACATCTTATTGCAAGAGGTAATTGTGATGTCAGTGTTTACTGGTCTGACGGAAAACTCATTAAAGCTGTTATTTCAAAGGCTGAATGCGGAAAAGTTTTTATAAAAGGAAAGTACAATATTACAACCGATAATAAAGCAATAAATTATGTAATTAATGATGACATTACTTCATTTTTTGCTGAAAATAATCATAAATATACTTTGATTCCCGAAAGGAAGTAAAATTATGAAAGAGCATAGAATTGAAACCAAGTGCGTTCAAGGAGGATATACTCCCGGAAACGGAGAACCGCGCCAAATTCCTATAATTCAGAGCACAACCTTTAAATATGATACAAGTGAAGATATGGGTAAGCTTTTTGATCTCGAAGCAAGCGGATATTTTTATTCCAGACTTCAAAATCCCACCTGTGACACTGTTGCTGCAAAAATCTGCGAAATGGAAGGCGGCACTGCCGCTATGCTTTTGTCATCAGGACAGGCAGCCAGCTTTTTTGCAACATTCAACATATGTGAAAACGGCGGTCACATTGTTTCTTCCTCTGCGATTTACGGTGGCACCTATAACTTATTCGCTGTAACCATGAAAAAAATGGGTATCAACTGTACCTTTGTTGATCCTGACTGTACCGAAGAAGAGCTTGATGCTGCTTTTACTCCTGAAACTAAGCTGGTTTTCGGTGAAACAATTGCTAATCCCGCCCTTAAGGTTCTTGATATAGAAAAATTTGCAAACGCCGCACATAAACACGGCGTTCCTCTTATAATAGACAATACATTTGCAACTCCCGTTCATTGCCGTCCGATTGAATGGGGGGCTGATATTGTTACCCATTCAACAACAAAATATATGGACGGTCACGGTGCTGCTGTAGGCGGATGTATAATCGATTCAGGTAAATTTGACTGGATGAAATATGCAGATAAATATCCTGGACTTTGCACACCTGATGACAGCTATCACGGAATTACCTATGCTGAAAAATTCGGCAAGGAAGGTGCTTTTATCACAAAAGCAACTGCACAGCTTATGAGAGACCTCGGAACCACTCCTGCTCCTCAGAGTGCATTCATCCTTAATCTCGGTCTTGAAAGCCTTCATGTGAGAATTAAGCGTCATTTTGAAAATGCTCTTGCCGTTGCAAAATTCCTTGAAAATAATGATAAAATTTCTTGGGTAAGCTTTTCAGGTCTTGAAAGCGATAAATATTATAACCTTGCAAAAAAATATATGCCTGACGGCACCTGCGGTGTTATCAGCTTTGGTGTAAAAGGCGGAAGAAAAGCCGCAGAAAAATTTATGAAGGCACTTAAGCTCATAGCTATTGAAACGCATGTTGCAGATGCAAGATCCTGTTGTCTTCACCCTGCAAGTGCAACACACCGTCAGATGAATGATGAAGAATTAATCAAAGCCGGCGTATCCGCTGATCTTGTCCGTCTTTCATGCGGACTTGAGAACAGTGCCGATCTTATCGAAGATATAGCACAGGCACTTAATAACATTGATTAAGGAGTAACTAAATGCCGATAAAAATTCCAAATGAACTACCTGCTGTAAAAACCCTTGCAGACGAAAATATTTTTGTCATGACAGAAACTCGTGCCATTTCTCAGGATATTAGACCTCTTAAGATTTTAGTGCTTAATCTTATGCCTAAGAAGATTGCGACGGAAACTCAACTTTCAAGAATACTCGGCAACACTCCATTGCAGATCGAGCTTGAATTGATTATGACTGCAAGTCATGTTCCGACTCATATTTCAGCAGAGCATCTGCTTGCATTCTATAAAACATTTGAAGATGTGAAACACAATTACTACGATGGAATGATCATAACAGGTGCCCCGGTGGAGCAGTTAAAATTTGAAGATGTTGACTATTGGAATGAACTTTGTGAAATAATGGAATGGTCAAAAAAGCATGTTCACAGCACATTTCATATCTGTTGGGGAGCACAGGCGGGACTTTATTATCATTACGGTATCGACAAGTTTAACCTTGATGAAAAAATGTTCGGAGTTTTTCAGCATACTGTTGAATATAAAAGATCAATTCTGTTCAGAGGATTTGATGACAAATTCTGGGTTCCTCATTCACGTCACACAAGCGTAAAACGGGAGGATATTGAAGCAATTCCGGAGTTGAGAATACTTGCATCATCTGAATCAGCAGGCGTGTATTGTGTTACAACTGAAAAGGGAAAACAGGTTTTTGTTATGGGCCATTCAGAGTATGATCCGTTGACGCTTAAGGAAGAATATGACAGAGATGTTAATAAGGGATTAGATATTAAAGTACCTGTAAATTATTTCCCGGACGATGATCCGACCAAAGAGCCGATTGTTCGATGGAGAGCTCATGCCAACCTGCTTTATTGCAATTGGTTGAATTATTTTGTTTACCAGACAACACCCTATGATATCAGCAATATTCCTGATGAAAACTGTAAAAATTAATCGAATGTTAAAACTTGTTTATTGATTAATAGAGAAAAAGTCTGTATAATTACATCGTATGTAATTATGCAGACTTTTTTTGAGGTAAACAAATGAAAAAAATAGTACTTTTAATTCTTTCTTCTGTCGTTTTATTAAGCGGTTGTTCATTTTCATTTAATTCAGAACCAACAACATCAGCTCCGATATATGCAACAGATGTGAACGGAGAATATGTTCCAATCCATAAAGATGTTGATGAAAGCTTTCTTGATCCTCATCTTTTTACGATGGATGAAAACGGCAGAATGAATTATGAAGATGACGCTTTTACTGTTATCACAGGAATTGATGTTTCAGTATTTCAGGGCGAAATTGACTGGAATAAGGTCAAGGAAGACGGCATTGATTTTGTTATTCTCCGTGTCGGTTTTAGAGGATACGGTTCGAAGGGTATTATGGAAGAAGACAGGAAATTCCGTGAAAATTTTGTTCAGGCAAAGCAGGCCGGTCTTGATGTAGGTGCATATTTTTATTCTCAGGCTGTTAATGAAACAGAAGCCAGAGAAGAAGCTAAATTTGTTCTTGATATTATAAAGGATATTGAACTTGATTATCCCATTGCTTACGACTGGGAATATGTTGATTATGACACGGCTCGCACAGATAATATGACAAGTTCTGAAATTACACTATGTGCAAAAGCGTTTTGCGATGAAATTAAAGCGGCAGGCAGGGAAGTGATAATATATTTCAACAGAGAAATCGGATATTTCGAATATGATCTTAATACCTTGAAGAACATAGATTTCTGGCTTGCTGAGTATTCTGATTATCCTACATTTATATATAAGTACAAAATGTGGCAGTATACTGATAACGGAATTGTTGACGGAATTGATTCGAGTGTTGATATGAACATTTTTATAACGACGAAAGATCAGAATGATAATTCTGTTGAAACATCTTATGAGTCATTTGGTTAAAAATAGAGGGTATCTTTTCGGAGATACTCTTTTTTTGTTAAAAAAATAGCAATTAATTATATTTACATCAAAATTATTCTTGCAATTAAAAATTCATCTGTTATAATTATTTTGTAAGTAAATTTTTACTACAGAAAGGATGAATTTTGTGGCTGATTACAAAATTGAACTGACTCCCGAACAGCTTGCCATACTCAATGGCGAACAGGGAGAAACAATGTCAAAAATAATGAAGACTTTGGTTATGTACGGTGAAACCTTTGGTGCAACTAAGCTTGTTCCTGTAACAGGTGACAAGGGACATCTTGTTACAAGCTTCGGTATAAAGGTTATGAAACCTGTATATGAGCTTATGGATAAACTTATTGATGCGGGTGTTGTTGCTGGTCAGCAGTTTTCCGTTGACCCCAGACCTGT
This sequence comes from Acutalibacteraceae bacterium, assembly GCA_045590915.1. Lineage (GTDB taxonomy): Bacteria > Bacillota > Clostridia > Oscillospirales > Acutalibacteraceae > RUG806. The sequence continues at coordinate 6,501 of JAZNRX010000002.1, forward strand.
TGATAAAAATGTTCCCGCAAGTTTTCTTGAAAATTTAATTTTTAAGAAATTTATGTATTCTGCACAGGATATGTATGACGGACAGCTTCAGAAAATGGGACTTGTAAGCAATTCTGCATATACATGCACTTGCTATCTTGATGAGGTAGGAAACACTCCTAAAAAGGGTGATATACTGTCATGGGCAGAGTCAAGTGCTGTTGTTTACGCTAACTCTGTTCTCGGTGCGCGTTGTAACAGAAATTCCGGTATCATCGATCTTTTCGGTTCTATTGTTGGTTATGTTCCTTATTTCGGTCTTCTTACTGATGAGGGAAGAAAAGCTACTTGGATTGTTGAAGTTAAGACTGAAAAAATCCCTGAAGCTCAGGTGCTCGGTTCTGCAATAGGTATGAAGGTTATGGAAGATGTACCTTATGTTAAAGGCCTTGATAAATGGATTGGCAATGAACTCAATGATGATGCCAAAGCATATCTTAAGGATTTCGGCGCAGCAACAGCCTCAAACGGTGCTGTCGGTCTTTATCATATTGACGGACTCACTCCCGAAGCTGTTGAAATGGGTGAAATCCTTATTGCAGAAAATGCTCAGGTCTATGTTATTGATGATGCAGAACTCGACAGAGTAAAAAATAATTATCCTGTTATCTGGAAAGATCCTGATGCATCTCCCAAACTTTGCTTTATCGGATGTCCTCATCTTACATATTCTCAGCTTATTGAGTGGACAGAAAAGGTTGAGGCAGGTCTTAAAGCAGCAGGTATGAGCAAGGTCGTAATCCCCACAGTATTTACTGCAGCTCCCGCAGTTGTTGAGAAATTCAATAAAACTGCATATGCCGCAAGACTTGAGAAAACCGGTGTAATTCTCAGCTATATTTGTCCTCTTATGTATATGAATAATCCTCTTTGCGGTAAGAAGCCTGTTATTACAAACTCAAATAAACTCAGAACTTATACTACATCCAAGTATTACACCAATGCTGAAATACTTGATTGCATCACTAAGGGGGTTAAGTAATTATGAAAACATTTAAAGGCCGTGTAGTAGTTCCCGGTTCATGCGAGGCTGAGGCTCTCGTAACTAAAAACGGTTTCAATACTCTGGCAAGCTTCCAGAAAAGCTTACAGTTCGGTGATAAAACAGCAAAATGCGGTGATCAGAATAACCCCGACCTTTTTGGAAAGCCCATGAAGGGAACAGCTCTTTGTCTTCCTCAGACAATCGGTTCAACAACGGGAGGTATGGTTCTTTATTGTGCAACTGCTATGGACAGAAGTCCTGCTTGCCTTCTTTTCTCTAAGCCCATTGACTCTCTTGCTGCTGCAGGTGCAATTCTTTCTGATATCTGGACAGAAAACTCACTGCCTACAATAGACAGTCTTGGTGATGAATTCCTTGATGCAGTCAAGTCAGGCGATAAAATTAAAGTTGAGGAGGACGGTACTGTTACCATTCTTTGATAACTTTACCAAATTATTATGTCTAAGCTTTCTGAAAATTATCAGGGTATTTATTCTTTAATGCTCACCCCCTATAACGATGACTTGTCTATTAATTATGATGCATACGAAAAATATGCTGATTGGCAGGTTGAACAGGGAGTTGAACATCTTTTCTGTGTATGCGGCAGCTCGGAAATGGTTAATCTTTCTCTTGATGAAAGAGTTAAGCTTGCTGAACTTACCGTTAAGCACAAAGGCAATACAACCGTTGTTGCAACAGCAAATGTTGAACCTTCTTGGTTCGCACAAGTTGAAGAAGTTAAGAGAATTACAGCAACAGGTGTCGATGGTATTGTATTTACTACAAAAGGCTTCGGAAAGGATCCCGACAGACTTGTAAACTATATCGGTGAACTCAAGTCTTACACACATCTTCCTGTATTTTGCTATGAATTTCCCGGTTTTCAGCCTCATCTCATTACGGGCGAAACTTATGGCAGACTTGTTAAAGAATGCGGTATATACGGAATAAAGGATTGCACTTGCCTTGTCGAAGGCGGCATTAAGGATAAGATAGAAAATAAAGGAAATTCCTGTCTTATTCAGGCTAATATGCCTTTCCTTTTTGAAGCATATAAGCTTGGTGCAAGAGGAGTTATGGCAACACCAACATCTTGCGGTGGTGCATTCTTCCAGAGATTCCATGAAGCCTTTATGAGCGGCGATATGGCTCTTGCAGAAAAGAGATATAATGAAATTACTCTTCTTGATAATGCAATTGATAACGGCTTCAACTGTTCAGCAAAGTATCTTGTACAGCTTCAAGGTATTGACGGTATGAAAGCTATAAACAGAGGCGGACAACAGCTGTCTCTCGGCAGACTTCAGAGTCTCAAATCTTTCCATAATTGGTGTGTAGCTGAAGGTCTTATGAAATAATAATATAAATCTCCGAAGTCATGATGAATTCGGAGATTTTTTTTGACCAAAATTATCAGGTTGAAATAAAAAAAGAAGCTGAATAACCAGCTTCTCTTTTTTATTAAACATAAATATTATTCTTCATCAGGAACAACATCAACTGATGTATCCTCTTCACCCTTAAG
>JAZNRX010000003.1:0-26333 GCA_045590915.1 Acutalibacteraceae bacterium
CATATAAAAGTCTCCTTTATAATTGAATATTATTATTTTATCATAATATATACGTGATTTCCATAGGAAAAGCAAAAAAACATTTTGGAATATTTATGCATAAAAAATGTATATATCCATAAAAATATACAAGAAGCGGTGTTTTTTGTGTAAAAATAATATAGTAAATATAAATATAATATATTGTTAGAAGAAAAAAATTTTGTAAAAAACCACACAAAATAAAAAAGTTTATATATATGCTTGACAAAATGTGAATATTGATGTATAGTTATGCACATCACATGAATATTAATTCGCATTCGGAGGATAAAACAATGGATAAGTCAAAAATCAAAAAGGTAGTACTTGCATATTCAGGCGGTCTTGATACATCAATCATCATCCCCTGGCTTAAGGAAAACTATAACAACTGTGAGGTTATTGCAGTTTCAGGTAATGTAGGACAGGCAGACGAGCTTGAAGGTCTTGAGGAAAAGGCAATAAAGACAGGTGCTTCAAAGCTTTATATTGAGGATCTTACAAAGGAATTTATCGAGGATTATGTTTTCCCCTGTGTTCAGGCAGGTGCAAAATATGAGGATTATCTTCTCGGCACAGCATTTGCCCGTCCCCCCATCGCAAAGAGAATTGCTGAAATTGCTCTTAAGGAGGGTGCAGACGCAATTTGCCACGGTTGCACAGGTAAGGGTAACGATCAGGTTAGATTTGAGCTTGCTATCAAGGCATTCGCACCTGATATGCCCATTATTGCTCCCTGGAGAGAATGGGATATAAAGAGCCGTGAGGAAGAAATCGACTATGCTGAAGCTCACAATGTTCCTCTTAAGATAAACCGTGAAACTAACTATTCCAAGGATAAGAACATCTGGCATCTTTCACACGAAGGTCTTGATCTTGAGGATCCCGCAAACGAGCCCCTTTACAATAAGCCCGGCTTCCTTGAAATGAGCGTTTCTCCCGAAATGGCTCCCGACAAGCCCACATATGTAAAGCTTCATTTTGAGCAGGGTGTTCCCACTGCTATTGACGGTGTGGAAATGGATTCTGTTTCCCTTGTTGCAAAGCTTAATGAGCTGGGCGGAGCAAACGGTATCGGTCTTCTTGATATCGTTGAAAACAGACTTGTCGGTATGAAGTGCCGCGGTGTTTATGAAACTCCCGGCGGCGCTATTCTTTATAAGGCACATGAGGTTCTTGAATCAATAACACTTGACAGAGAAACCTCTCACTATAAGGCACTTGTTGCACAGAAGCTCGCAGAGCTTGTTTACACTGCACAGTGGTTCACTCCTCTTACAGAAGCAATTTTAAGCTTTGTTAAGACTACGCAGAAGACAGTAACAGGTGATGTTACTCTCAAGCTTTATAAGGGCAATATGATAAATGCAGGTGTTACATCTCCCTATTCACTTTATGATCCCGAAATTGCAACCTTTGATGAGGATAATGTTTATAATCAGGCAGACTCTGCAGGATTTATTAACCTTTACGGTCTTCCCACTAAGGTTTATGCAAAGATGAAGGCAAAGAACAACATCAAATAATCGGAGAACGAAAAATGGAAAAAATGTGGGCAGGCAGATTTGAGAAGGCTCTCAACAAAGAGGCTGATGATTTCAATTCATCAATCCACTTTGACTGCAAAATGTATAAACAGGATATAAAAGGCTCTATGGAGCATGCAGCTATGCTTGCCGCTTGCAATATTATTTCAGAAAGAGATAGTCTGCAGATCATTGATGGTCTGCAGACTATTCTTGAAGATATTGAAAGCGGAGCACTTCCCATTGATGAAAATGCGGAAGACATCCATATGTTTGTGGAATCGGTGCTGACCTCCCGTATAGGCGATGTGGGAAAGAAGCTTCATACCGCCAGAAGCAGAAACGATCAGGTTGCACTGGATCTTCGTTTATATCTTCGTGATGAAACAAAGGAAGTTCTGGAGCTTCTTTACTCTCTTATAGAAACCGTCAACAAAAAGGCACAGGAAAATGCGGCAGTTATAATGCCCGGCTATACTCATCTTCAGAGGGCACAGCCCATAACCTTCGGTCAGCATCTTCTTGCATATGCTATGATGCTCATGAGGGATACGGGACGCATAAAGGATGCGGTGAAGAGGATGAATTATTCTCCTCTGGGCTGTTGTGCATTGGCGGGAACCACATATCCCACCGACAGAATGATGACCGCAAGTGCTCTGGGCTTTGACGGAATAATGCTTAATTCTCTTGACGGCGTATCGGACCGTGACTACTGTATTGAGCTTATGAGTGCATTTTCAACAATAATGATGCACCTTTCACGTTTTTCGGAGGAGATTATTCTTTGGTCAAGCTGGGAATTCAAATTCATTGAGCTTGATGATGCATACACTACAGGCTCAAGCATCATGCCTCAGAAGAAAAATCCTGATATGGCAGAGCTTGTCCGCGGTAAAACAGGCAGAGTATACGGTGATTTGTTCGCACTGTTAACTACTCTCAAGGGAATTCCTCTCGCATATAACAAGGATATGCAGGAGGACAAGGAAGCGGTTTTTGACAGTATTGAAACCGTTAAAAAGTGTCTGTCCATCTTTATTCCCATGATTGACACCATGAAGCCTATTCCCGAAAATATGAAGAAAGCCGCACAGAACGGCTTTATCAATGCAACAGACCTTGCAGACTATCTTGTGGGAAAGGGACTTCCTTTCCGTTCCGCATATAAAACAGTGGGACAGATAGTAGGCTTCTGTGTGCAGAATAAAACCATACTTGAGGATATTTCCCTCGAAAAATATAAGCAATTCAATGAGCTTTTCGATGAAGACCTTTATAAAGCTATCGACCTTGAAAACTGCGTAAATCTCAGAATTTCTGCGGGCGGTACGGGTATCGAATCGGTTAAAGCTCAGATAGCACAGGTTAAGGAATTTTTAGAAAATGAAAAAGGTATTCATTGACGGCTCGGCGGGTACAACGGGACTTCGTATCCACGAAAGACTTGCTGAAAGAAAAGATATAGAAATAATTACCCTTTCCGATGAAAAAAGAAAGGATGACGCTTTCAGAAGGGAAGCAATAAACAATTCGGATATTTCATTTTTGTGCCTTCCCGACGATGCGGCAAGACAGGCGGTAAGCTTCATTGAAAATGAAAATACCGTAATTATTGACACATCAACCGCTCACAGAACGGATGAGGGTTGGGCATACGGCTTTCCCGAGCTTTCGGAAAAGCACCTTGAAAAAATCAGAAATTCAAAGAGAATTGCAGTTCCCGGCTGTCATGCAAGCGGATTTATCGCACTTATATATCCCCTTATAGAAAAAGGAATTTTATCTCCGGAAAAGCTTCTTTCCTGTTTTTCTCTCACCGGTTATTCGGGAGGCGGAAAGAAAATGATAGGGGAGTATGAAAGCGAAGTCAGAGATGCTCTTCTTGATGCTCCGAGAATTTACGGACTTTCACAGGAGCATAAGCACTTAAAGGAAATGAAGGTAATTACGGGTATTGATAATTTCCCTATATTTATGCCTGTTGTTGCACCCTTTTATTCGGGAATGCTCGTAAGTGTTCCGCTTTTCGCAAGTGAAATAAACGGAACAACAGAGGATATAAAGTGCATTTACAAAGAAAAATATAATTGGGGAATGGTTTCCTTTAAGGAAAATATTGATAAGAACGGATTTTTATCTGCGGCTTCTTCTTCAATGAGAGACTCAATGGAAATAACAGTTCTCGGAAACGGGGAAAGAATAACCCTTGAAGCAGTTTACGATAATCTCGGAAAAGGTGCTTCGGGTGCTGCAATAGAATGTATGAATATAGTTCTCGGAAATTCATATTCAACAGGTCTCACGGAGTGATAATATTATGAAAACAGTTTCAGGCGGAGTATGTGCCGCAAAAGGATATAAGGCGAGCGGAATTCATTGCGGAATCCGCAAAAATAAAACAAAAAGGGATTTAGCCCTTATTGTCAGTGATGTTAAAGCAAATGCGGCGGCAGTTTACACGACAAATCTTGTAAAGGGTGCCCCTCTTGTTGTTACAAAGAATAATATTTCCGACGGAAAAGCACAGGCTGTTATCTGTAATTCGGGAAATGCCAACACCTGTAATGCAGACGGAATTGAAAAAGCCGAGGCTATGTGTAAATTAGTAGCCGGAGAGCTTGGAATTTCAGCAAATGATGTTGTTGTTGCATCTACAGGCGTAATCGGACAGACACTTGATATAGCTCCCATAGAAAAAGGGATGAAGGAGCTTGTTTCTTGTCTCGGTGATAATTCAAAGGAAGCCGCAGAGGGTATTATGACAACGGATACCGTTCTCAAGGAAATTGCGGTGGAATTTACAGTCGGCGGGCATACCTGTACAATAGGCGGTATTGCCAAGGGCTCGGGAATGATTCATCCCAATATGGCAACAATGCTTGTATTTATTACAACGGACTGTGCCATAAGCTCCGAAATGCTCGGAAGAGCTCTTAAAAGTGATATTGCCGACACCTTCAATATGGTAAGTGTTGACGGAGACACCTCCACAAATGATATGGTAACAGTGCTTGCCAACGGCCTTGCAGGGAATAAAGAAATTACCTGTGAGGGTGATGATTTTAATGAGTTTATGAAGGCTCTAAACACGGTAACAGTATATCTTTGCAGATGCATTGCTGGTGACGGTGAGGGGGCAACAAAGCTTCTTGAATGTAAGGTTTGCGGTGCGAAAACAAAGGACATAGCAAAAACCGTGGCAAAAAGCATCATATGCTCATCTCTCACAAAGGCTGCAATGTTCGGTGCCGATGCAAACTGGGGCAGAGTTTTATGTGCAATAGGTTATTCGGGTGCCGATGTTGATGTCAATAAAATTGATGTGGCATTCATCTCACCCAAAGGCACTGTTGAAGTATGTAAAAACGGTGCGGGAATTCCTTTCTCGGAAGAAAAGGCAAAGGAAATCCTTCTGGAAAAGGAAATTGAAATTGCGGTCTGCCTTAATGACGGTGATTTTGAAAGCACTGCATGGGGCTGTGACCTCACATACGATTATGTTAAAATAAACGGGGATTACAGAACCTGATAAGAGGAAAAAATGATGGAAATTTCAAATGCAAGCCGTGCCGAAGTTATTGTCGAAGCACTGCCTTATATTCTCAAATACCGCGGTAAAGTTCTTGTTGTTAAATACGGCGGAAATGCTATGATAAACGGAGAACTCAAGGACTCTGTTATGAGGGATATAGTTCTTCTCAATCTTATAGGTGTTAAGGTTGTCCTTGTTCACGGCGGCGGTCCCGAAATTACCGAGATGCTCAATAAGGTGGGCAAGGAAACACTGTTTGTTGACGGTCTTCGCGTTACTGATGAGGAAACCGCACAGATTGTTCTTATGGTGCTTTCGGGCAAAATAAATAAAGGTCTTGTAGGACTTATCGAACAGAAGGGCGGCAAGGCAATAGGTCTTTCAGGTGTTGACGGTTCAATGATTGAAGCAGTCAAGAGAAATGAGAAATTAGGCTTTGTCGGAGATATAACAAATGTTAATCCTCAGATTATAGAGGATGCGCTTGAAAAGGGCTATATTCCCATTATTTCAACCGTAGGCTGTGATAAGGACGGCAATATTTATAATATTAATGCTGATACTGCTGCGGCAAAGCTTGCAGGTGCCCTTCACGCTGAAAGCCTTATTTCAATGACTGACATCAGCGGTATAATGAAGGATAAGAACGATCCCTCAACTCTTATATCCGCGTTGAGCATTGATGAAGCAAAGGCTCTTATGGCAGACGGAACAATAAAGGACGGTATGATTCCCAAGGCTCAGTGTTGTATTGATGCACTTAACTGGGGCGTAAAAAAAGTATTTATAATTGACGGCAGAGTTCCTCATTCAATTCTTATTGAAACTCTCACCAATGAGGGTATGGGAACAATGTTTACGGCAGGTGACATAAATGAGTGATATAAAAGCACTTGATAAAGAATTTATAGCAAACACATACGCAAGATTTCCTCTTGAAATAGTTAAAGGCAAAGGCTCACTTGTGTATGATGAAAACGGGAAAGAGTATATTGATTTAGGCTCGGGCATTGCGGTAACAGCCTTCGGTATTGCAGATGACGAATGGGCAGCTGCAGTCTCAGAGCAGGCGGGAAGTCTTCAGCATACCTCCAATCTTTACTATACCTCTCCCTGTGTAAAGCTTGCTCAGCTTCTTTGCAGTAAAACCGGAATGAAAAAGGTGTTTTTCTCCAATTCGGGTGCAGAAGCAAATGAATGTGCAATAAAAACCGCAAGAAAGTATGCCGTTCAGAAAAAGGGTGCAGAATACTTTAATATTATTACCCTTAAAAACAGCTTTCACGGCAGAACAATAACAACCCTTGCCGCAACGGGACAGGATGTATTCCATAAGGATTTTCTTCCGCTTACGGAAGGCTTTATATATGCCGATGTGAATGACTGTGAGGGTATTGCAAAGCTTTCAACCGAAAATAAGGTTGCGGCAATTATGATAGAATGTGTTCAGGGTGAAGGCGGTGTTGCCGCTCTCAATGCCGATTTTGTAAAAACGATAGCAGAAATATGTGAAAAAGAGGACATAATACTGATTTGTGATGAGGTGCAGTGCGGAAACGGCAGATGCGGTGAGATGTACTGTTATATGAATTACGGTATTTCGCCCGATATTGTTTCAACTGCAAAGGGACTTGGCGGAGGTCTTCCTTTAGGTGCAACTCTTTTCGGTGAAAAAACAAAAGAGGTTCTCGGTGCATCCGACCACGGCTCCACCTTCGGCGGCAACCCTGTCTGCTGTGCAGGAGCACTCAGTATTGTCTCAAGAATAGACGAGAAGCTTCTTTCGGAAGTAAAAAGAAAATCAGATTATATTTTCAGTGAATTGCAGAATGCAAAGGGCGTAAAGGGCGTCAGCGGTATGGGCCTTATGATAGGTGTTGAAACCGAAAAGAACGCATCCGATATAGTAGGAGAATGTATGGAAAACGGAGTGCTTATCCTTAAGGCAAAAACAAAGGTCCGACTTCTTCCCGCTCTTAATATTCCCGATGAATTACTTGAAAAGGCAATTGCCGTATTGAAAAAAGCTTGTGAGGTATGATTATGACACTTAAAGGCAGAGATTTTTTGACATTACTTGATTTTACTCCCGAAGAGATAGAATATTTACTTGCACTTTCCGCAGAGCTTAAGGACAAGAAAAAAAACGGAATTCTGCACCATGAGCTTCAGGGAAAGAATGTTGCTCTTATTTTTGAAAAAACAAGTACACGCACCCGTTCAAGCTTTGAGGTTGCCGCACACGATCTCGGTATGGGAACCACCTATCTTGATCCCTCAGGCTCACAGATAGGAAAAAAAGAAAGTATTGCAGATACTGCCCGTGTTCTTGCGGGAATTTTCGACGGCATTGAATACAGAGGCTTCGGTCAGGAGATAGTTGAAGAGCTGGCAGAATATGCATCTGTTCCCGTATGGAACGGACTTACAAATGAATATCATCCCACTCAGGTGCTTGCAGACCTTCTCACAATAAGAGAAAAATTCGGCAGACTCAAGGGGATAAAATTTGTCTATATGGGCGATGCCCGTTACAATATGGGAAATTCTCTTATGGTTGGCTGTGCAAAGATGGGACTTGAATTTACCGCCTGCTGTCCAAAAAAATATTTTCCTGAGGAATGGCTTATTGAAAAATGTCAGGAAATAGCAAAGGAAACAGGTGCAAAGCTTCATTTTATTGAAGATCCTGCAGTTGCCTGCAAGGATGTTGATGTTATTTACACTGATGTGTGGGTATCAATGGGTGAGCCCGTTGAGGTATGGGAGCCCCGTGTTAAAGAGCTTGCTCCCTATCAGGTGAATAAAGCGGTTATGGATATTGCCGGTAAGGACTGCATCTTTATGCACTGTCTTCCCGCCTTGCATGATCACAAAACAACAATAGGCAAGGAAATGGGCGAAAGATTTAATATGGATGCTTTTGAGGTTACAGATGAGGTATTTGAAAGTGAAGCATCCGTGGTATTTCAGGAGGCAGAAAACCGTATGCATACAATAAATGCGGTTATGCTTGCAACATTGAAATAATTATTCAGAGTTTTTGTCTTCCTATAAAACAAGCTGCAGGATTTAAACTTCCTGCAGCTTGTTTTATGTGTATATAAATATTCAATATGATATAAAACAAACACGGTGTTGCATTTTTTTGAAATATTGTATATAATAACAGAGTAATAATGTTTTTGTTATATAAAGGATGTGTACTTAATGCCTAATCAGGATGACCGCAGAGTGAAAATGACAAAAAGAATTCTTAAGGAAGCACTCATTTCGCTTATGCACACAAAGGCAATCAATGAAATAAGCATCAAAAAAATCTGTGAGGTGGCAGATATCAACAGGAGCACATTTTATCACCATTATCAGTCACCGCAGGAGCTGTATGATGATATTATTGCTGACCTCACTGCAGATTTCAGTGAAATTCTTGAAAAGAGTATAGCAAAGGGAGAATCACAGACAGAAGTGGTAGCAAGGCTGCTTGAGTATATAGAAAGCCGCCGAGAGCTTTTCCTTGTGCTTTTAAGCGATAAGGGCAATATCGGCATCGGTGAAAAATTAGTCAGCATTACGGAAAAATTTATCGGTGTTAATAACTCCTCTGAGATGGCGATGTATTGTGCACAGTTTATTTCTGCCGGTGTTGCAAATATTCTCTGGCTGTGGCTCAATAAAGAAAAGAGACTGCCGCCGAGAGATGTTGCAAACCTTCTTCTTGTAATTATGAACCGAGGCGTAAAATTTGCCGTATCCTCCTTCAAGGATGACATCGGTACATAAGAAAGCGTAAGTCATATGAATTTTGACTGCAAATTATATTCATACACAGTTAAATAAAAAAACAAGCAAAGTTGCCGTAATCCGAAGATCACGGCAACTTTTTATTTACTTATTCATTCAGTTGCATCCGCAACCGCAGCTGTTGTTCTGATTGCAGCAGCTGTTACATGTGTTCTGGTTGCAGCATCCGTTATCGCCTGTGAGAACAAGAATAAGGATGATGAAGAGAATCCAGTAACTGTTGCATCCGTTACCAAAGAACATAACCCCGACCTCCTTTCGCACCTTCCACTATATACTATGAAGGAAAAGGAAAAGAGTGCATGATAATTCAGAACTCGGAGTTCGGAATTCGGAGAATGTTCTACGCAAATGCAATCAAACTTCAGCGATATTTCGAAGAAATGAGCGTTTTAGAGCGAAGCTGAATAAGACACGAAGTGTCTTCCTTCACTTTTGTCGAAGACAAAAATATCACTCATTCCGTAGGAATGAACATCACTGCCCGAAGGGCAATATCACTTCTCGAAAGCAGAAATATCACTATCATAGTTAAGCAAACAAAGCTTGCTTAATTATGATTTATCCAGCGGGCCATGTGAAGCTTCTTCCTCCCATAAGGTGAAAATGAATATGGTGCACAGTCTGTCCGGCACTTTCACCGCAGTTGTTTACAATTCTGAAGCCGTCAGAAAGTCCCTGTGATTTTGCAATTTCGGGTATTTTTGCAAAGATGTGAGCAATTACAGCACTGTTTTCTTCAGTTACATCATATGCCCATTTGATATGCTCCTTGGGAATAACAAGAAGATGTACGGGAGCCTGAGGATCAAGATCCTTGAAGGCGAGAATTTTGTCGTCCTCATAAACCTTGCTTGAGGGGATTTCCCCGTTTGCTATTTTACAGAAAATACAATCCATTTTTATTTCTCCTTTGGCTTATTTTATCATAGAAGCAACAATGCCTGAGACTGCAGCGAGAGCTTCACTGATTTTTGTTATGTCCTTGCCGCCTGCCATTGCAGAATCGGGTTTGCCGCCGCCTGCTCCGCCTGCAAATTTTGCAGTTTCTCTGACAATATTACCTGCGTGAGCTCCCTTTGTAATTGCTGTTTTGCCACAGGCACAGGCAAACGAGCAGGTGCCCTTTTCTGTGTTTTTGCCTGCAACAACAATAATTTTATCGTCTGCCTTTGAGGAGTCAAGCATAGTTCTCAATGCATTTGCATCTGCTTCGCCGAGATCAGCTGTCAGAACCTCGATGCCGTCAAATTCACCGGCTTTTGTGAAAAGCTCTGATGCCTTTGCTGATGCTAATTCAGCATTGAGCTTTTCAATTTGCTTATCTTTGATTTTAAGCTCATTTGAAAGAGCCGTTGCCTTATCCGTAAGTGCAGAGGTTGAGCATTTGAGAATTGCCGCAGTTGTAAGAAGCGACATATTGAGCTCATTTACATAAGCGAGTGCATTAAGCCCCGTAACTGCCTCAATTCTTCTCACACCTGAAGCAACGGAGCTTTCTGATGTGATTTTAAACATACCGATTTTTCCCGTATTTTCAGCGTGTGTGCCGCCGCAAAGCTCAAGGGAGAATCCGCCTGCATTTACAACTCTTACTGTGTCGCCGTATTTTTCTCCGAAAAGTGCCATAGCACCCATAGCTTTTGCTTCTGTGAGAGTTTTTTCAGAGCTGTCAACGGGAAGGGCAGAAAGAATAATTTCATTTACTTCCTTTTCAATAGTGTTGATTTCTTCTGTTGTGAGGGCAGAGAAATGAGTAAAGTCAAATCTCATAACCTTGTCATTTACTAACTGACCTGCCTGTTCAACATGGTTTCCGAGAACCTTTCTCAGTGTTGCCTGAAGAAGATGGGCAGATGTATGGTTTTTCTTGACAGCTTCCCTGAAGGTCTTGCAAACGAGAGTATCGGCATCGTCGCCCTTTGTGATGATGCCTTCCTCAACAATACCCTTGTGGAAGAAAATGCCGCCGTTATTTTTTGTTGTATCAGTTACCTTGAAGGTGAAACTGCCGTTTGTGATTTTGCCCTTATCGCCGCACTGACCGCCGCCTTCTGCATAGAATGAGGTTTTGTCAAGAATGATGACAGCTTCTTCACCTTCACCGATGCTTTCAGCCTCTTCTCCGTCTGATGTGAGAATTGCAAGAATTCTGCCCTTGCCGTCAGTGCCTTCATAGCCTGTGAAAACAGTTTCGGGAATACCTTTAAGGGAAGCAGAGGAATTTTTCCAAGCGTCTGCACCTGCATCTTTACGGGCATTTCTTGCAGTTTCCTTCTGTATCTTTATAAGCTCATTGAAGCGTTCTTCATCAACGGACATGCCTTTTTCTTCAAGGATTTCTCTTGTAAGGTCAAGAGGGAAGCCGAAGGTGTCGGAAAGTTTGAATGCGTCGTCACCGCTGAGTACTTTTCCGTCACAGTCGGAAATCATTTCTTCAAGGAGCTTAAGTCCGGAGTCAATAGTCTTGTTGAAGTTTTCTTCTTCAATAGCAATTATTTTAAGGATGTAATCCTTCTTTTCTGTAAGCTGGGGATATGCTTCACCGCTTTCCTTTATAACAGTTTCACATACTTCTGCAAGGAAAGGTCTTTCAATGCCCAGAAGTCTTCCGTGACGTGCGGCACGGCGGAGAAGTCTTCTCAGAACATAGCCTCTGCCTTCGTTTGAGGGCATAACACCGTCGGAGATCATCATGGTTGTGCTTCTTATGTGGTCTGTGATAACACGAAGCGAAACGTCGCTTTTTTCATTTTCGTGATATTTTACACCTGCAATTTCCATTATGTGCTTCATAATGTTCTGAATGGTGTCAACCTCGAAAAGATTTGCAACGCCCTGTGAGATACAGGCAAGTCTTTCAAGTCCCATGCCTGTGTCGATGTTTGGATTTTTAAGTCTTGTATAGTTGCCGTTGCCGTCGTTTTCAAACTGTGTGAAAACAAGGTTCCAGAATTCAACAAAGCGGTCACAGTCACAGCCTACCTTGCAGTCGGGACTTCCGCAGCCGTTTTCTGCTCCGCGGTCATAGTAGATTTCGGAGCAAGGTCCGCAAGGGCCTGCACCGTGCTCCCAGAAATTGTCTTCCTTGCCGAGACGCACTATTCTGTCGGGAGAAACACCGACCTCCTTTGTCCAAATGTCAAAGGCTTCATCATCCTCGTGGAAAATGCTTACCCAAAGGTTTTCCACGGGCATTTCCATAACCTCTGTGCAGAATTCCCACGCCCATTTTGTTGCCTCGTGCTTGAAATAATCGCCGAAAGAGAAGTTACCCAGCATTTCAAAGAAGGTGCCGTGACGGGATGTCTTGCCGACTCTTTCAATGTCGGGAGTTCTTATGCATTTTTGACAGGTTGTAACTCTTTTTGAGGGAGGAGTCACTTCACCTGTGAAATACTTTTTCATAGGTGCCATACCTGCATTGATAAGAAGCAGGCTCTTGTCGCCCTGAGGAATAAGGGAGAAGCTGGGAAGCCTCATATGCTCTTTGGTTTCAAAGAATTTAAGATACTTTTCGCGTATCTCGTTAAGTCCTGTCCATTCCATTTTTGTTCACTGTCCTTTATGTTATTAAATTTTTTTACCAAAACAAAAAAAGACACCTGTCACATACTCGGGACGGCTTTCGCCGCGGTACCACCCGAATTGTGCCAAGCACCTCTCAATATCCTTTAACGCAGAAATTACGCAGAATTCATCACTCTGTTGCAGTACAGTGGCGGGCCCTACTGCCTTTGAAAACTCACACCAACCGTTTTCTCTCTGAAAAAGACCTTGTATGGCTTGACTGTACTAAAGCAATTATATATTACAAAAGAAAGTATATTAATTTTTTTATATTTTGTCAACTGATTTTTCGAACTCTGCCGAAAAATCTATGGCTTGTGCTTTTATTGATTGAAGATAACCGTCTTCTGTGAATGTTACGGTTACGGGAATATCATCAACACTGAGCTGTGCTTCGATATATCCGTTCTTTTGTGTGAAGGCACCGTGATTTGTGAAAACAGCCAGCTTTACGGATTTAACCAGTACATTTATAAGTGAATTTGTGTTTATTTCATATCTGGATATTTCATCGGGAATTCCGAAAACATTAACTGAATATCCGTCCTCGGTTGCTTCAACGGAAAAGCCCTGAAGCTCCTCGGGTGCGGTGAAAGAAATTTCAATGCTTTCATAGTTGTTGCATTTTACTTGTGCCTCAAAGATTTTGTTGTTTTTCAGCGCTGTCATATGAACACAGAATGCCTTTTGCGGTTGAAACTCTTTTTTTGGAGAAAGCTTTTCACAGCCCGAAAATATAAAAGTAAGCACAAGCGTAAAAATAAATGCAGAACAAAGCCTTTTCACAAAATCACTTTCCCGAAATTATTTTTAAAAGAGCCTTCGGGACACAGGAAATTATATTTTCTACCGTTGCACCGTAAGAGGTAAAATCCTCCTGTGCAATTTCACCTGCAAGGCCGTGAATGTATGCTCCCGAAATTGCGGCATCGCACACACTCAATCCCTGTGCGGCAAGAGAAACGGTTATGCCTGTAAGAAGGTCACCGCTTGCGCCTCTTGAAAGCGCGGGGCAACCTGTGGGGTTGATGTATACTTTTCCGTCAGGTGCGGCTATAACGGTATTTGCTCCTTTGAGAAGAAGTGTAACGCCGTATTTTTTTGCAAAGGCTGAAGCGATTTCTTCACGGCGGGAATTAATTTCCTGTACAGCAATTCCCGTAAGCCTTGACATTTCCATGGGATGCGGTGTAAGTACAATCTGCGCCTCGGACTCCCTTAATATATCTATATTACGGGAGAGAATATTTATTCCGTCTGCATCAATAATTAATTTACCTTTATAGCTTTTTAAAAGTGCAAAAAGAAGCTTTTCGGTTCCTTTCCCTTTGTCAATTCCGGGGCCTATTGCAACAGAATTGAAAGAGGATATTTCATTGAGAATAAAAACTTGTGAGTCTTCGCTGAAGGCTCCGTTTTCATCGGATGGCATAGGACGGAAAACACACTCCGTCAGGTGAGCGGTTACTGTATTGTATATTTTGTCGGGAAAAGAAAGATATGTCAGTCCTGCCCCCGAAATAAGCGAACCTTTAGCAGAAATTATTGCCGCACCGGGCATTTTATAGCTTCCTGCAATAATAAGTGCTTTCCCGAAGGTTCCCTTGTTGGAGTTGAATGGTCTTTCTGGGAGAGAGGCTTTTATTTCTTCTTTTGTTTTTGCCGCAAGCCCGTCAGATATAAGATTGAAGCCTATGGGGATAACAGATACATTTCCGCACAGGTCGCTGCAGGGCTTATATATATGCTCCTTTTTGAAGCAAAGCATTGAAAGAGTTTCATCTGCCCTGAAGCAATCAGATAAGCTTTCGCTGTTTACGGAAAGACCGCTGGGAACATCCACTGCAATTTTAACGGCATCAGCTTTTTTTGCAAGAAGAAAAAGCTCTCTGACATTTTCGGGAAGTGTTCCCTTGAAGCCTATTCCGAAGACGGCATCAACAATAATATCCGCTTCATTCAGAAGAGATTTTATGCTTTTATTTATGTGTGTTCCGTCAAATATATTAACAGCTCCGTCTATGAGCCTTTTGTTTTTTTCGGACAGCTCATCAGAGGGACTGCCCAGGGCAAGAATTACGCTGACATTCTTTTTTGCCCCATAAAGACCTCTTGCAATTACAAAGCCGTCTCCGCCGTTTTTACCCTTGCCGCAGATGATAACAATGTTGTTGGCGTTGTTATAGTGCTTAAGTATATGTTCAGCACAGCCCATTCCCGCACTTTCCATCATATCGTCATATGAAAGTCCGTTTGCATTTGCAAGTGCTTCCGCTTCTCTTATTTCTTCGGGTGTCTTTATCAGCATAATTCAATCTCCCTTCGGATGATGATGCTATTTTAACATAAGTCCCCGAAAAAAACAAGAAGCCGTCAAATGACAGCCTCTTGAAAAACTTATTTTCTTTTTTCTATTTCCTCGTCAAGTATTCTTGCCGCCGCCGCTATGCATCTTTCACAGGGGCGTTTAAGATAGAATTCGCTTGTTCTGTCCTCGGCAACGGGGGAGAATTCATAATTTTTAAGACCGAGGATTTCTCGGCATATGTATGAGCCGAAAATATCGGAGAATTTATGAGCCATTCCCGCAACCAATGCATAATGCTCTGTTTTCAGGGATTTGTCATCAAGGTTATCATATCCCCAGAGAATTCCTGCCGCAAGAGAAATTCCGCTGACGGCACCGCATACCTCACGAAGTCTGCCGAGGCCTCCGCCGAAGGAGGAGGACATACGAAGCGATGTTTTTTCATCAATCCCCGTAATATCGGAAAATGCCGTAAAAACTGCCTGTGAGCAGTTACAGCCGCTCCTGAAAAGCTCGACAGCCTTTTGTTCGTGAAAAGTCATTTTTTATGCCTTGTTTACAGAACCGAAGAGCTCCATTTTTTCCTTAACAGTTGCCTTGATAGCTTCAAAGCCGGGAGCGAGAAGCTTTCTGGGATCGAAGCCCTTACCCTTGAGGTCGCCGCCATCTTCAATATACTTTCTTGTAGCTGCAGCGAAGGTAAGCTGATATTCTGTATTAACGTTAATCTTGGAAACGCCGAGGGAGATAGCTTCCTTGATCATAGCTTCGGGGATACCTGTGCCGCCGTGAAGAACAAGAGGCATTGTGCCTGTCTGCTCCTGAATTTTTGCAAGAACCTCAAAGTTGAGACCTGCCCAGTTTTCAGGATATTTGCCGTGAATGTTACCGATGCCTGCTGCAAGCATTGTAACGCCAAGGTCTGCAATCATCTTGCATTCATTGGGATCAGCAACCTCACCGCTGCCTACAACACCGTCTTCCTCACCGCCGATAGCGCCTACCTCTGCTTCAACGGAGATACCCTTTGCATCTGCATCTGCAATAATCTGCTTTGTCTTTGCGATGTTTTCGTCAATAGCATAGTGAGAGCCGTCAAACATAACAGATGAGAAGCCTGCATTCATAGCTGCATATGCACCGTCGAATGAGCCGTGATCAAGGTGAAGAGCAACGGGAACCGTGATATTAAGGGTTTCAAGCATACCGTTTACCATACCAACGATTGTGTTGAAGCCGCACATATACTTTGCTGCACCTTCGGAAACACCGAGAATAACGGGGGAGTTTAATTCCTGTGCTGTGAGAAGAATAGCCTTTGTCCATTCAAGATTGTTGATGTTGAACTGACCTACTGCATATTTGCCTGCTTTTGCCTTGTTAAGCATTTCTTTTGCTGATACTAACATTATTTTTTCCTCCTTGAGTTTGTGTTATTTTTAACAATATAATTATACTGTAAAATCCGAAAAATGCAAGGCTTTTTTCAATATAATCTCACAGTTGCTAAAACTGTCTGTACTATGATATAATTAAAGTTAATTTTAAGAGTAAAATTCTACCATAAGATGAGGTGACAGGATGTTCGGCTTCGTTGTTGCAAATCCCGAAAAACTTTCGGAACAGCAAAGACTGAGATATAAGGGGATATATTGCGGCTTGTGTGAGGAATTGGGTGCACAAAGAGGATTCAGATACCGTATGGCTCTGACCTATGACCTTGTTTTTCTCGCAATAGTACTGTCATCGGTTTACGGTGAGGATTATAAAAAAACCGAAGGCAGATGTGCCGTCCGTCCCGTGAAAAAGAAGGAGTTTCTGCGGAATAAATATACCCGCTATGCCGCAGATATGAACATTGCACTGGCATACTATAAATACCTTGATGATATTCAGGATGATAATTCTAAAAAGGCCTTGCTTCTGTCAAAGCTTTTTGAAAGGGAAAATTCAAAAATCGAGGAGAAATACACCGGACAGTGTGAGATAATAAAGGAACAGCTTAAGGAGCTTTCGCTCATTGAAAAAAATGATGTGCTTGTGCCCGATATTCCCGCACTTTCCTTCGGAAAGCTTCTGGGCGGTATTTTTGCCGTGGGCGAAGGCACGGAAAAAGAGAAACTTTATGATTTCGGGGTTGCCTTGGGGAAATTTATATATCTGCTTGATGCGGCAACGGATCTGAAGCGCGATATAAAAAAGCAAAGCTATAATCCCTTTTTTCAGATGTCCTTTGACAGCACGGAACCGATTCTCCGCATGCTTATGGCAGAATGCGTTGAAAAATACAGGCTTCTTCCCGTAAAGCAGGACAGTGAGATAATAGAAAATATTCTTTTTTCAGGCATCTGGACACAGTATGATGCAAAAAGGAAAGGAAATAAAAGTGAACAGAAATCCATATGATATATTGGGAGTTCCCCCTTCCGCTTCGGAGGAGGAAATAACAAAGGCTTACAGAAGGCTTGCAAAAAAATATCATCCCGATCTTAATCCCGGTGACAGCACTGCCGCCGAGAAGATGAGTGAAATAAATGCGGCTTACGATCAGATTAAAAACGGCTATAAGCCCGAAACACAATCGGGTACGTACGGCAGACAGTCGACTTCGGGAAATCCCTTCGGGCAGGGAAGTCCGTTCGGCACATACACATGGTATACCTATACTAACGGTCAGCGGACAAGTCACAGCAGTAATGAATACGGCGGTGATGATGCGTCAAAAATGGATTCCGTAAGGGTGCTTCTCAATAACGGAAGATATCAGCAGGCACTGTCAATGCTTTCATTTGTAAGCAAAAGAGATGCCCGCTGGCACTATTTCAGTGCAATAGCAAATTACGGTGTCGGCAACCGTGCCACTGCAATCAATCATTCGAAAATCGCATATGAGGAAGAGCCTTTCAATGACGATTACCGTATGCTCTATGAAAGGCTTTCAGGTGCGGGGAATTCATATCAACAGGCGAGTGAGGAATACGGCAGACCGGTAAGGCGTTTTCCGTGGACGTGTGTGTGGTGCTGTCTTGCAAATATTGTTTGCTCACTCTGCGGCGGAAATGTCCCATTTTTATTCTGCTGCTGACGGAAAGGAAATTATATGTACGGTTTCAGAGAAAAATTAATGCGGTTTATGTACGGAAGATACGGCTTTGACCAGCTTGGTAAATTTCTTATGGGAGCAGGCTTCGTTATGGCAATTCTTTCAATTCCCCTGAGGTTTCTGCCCACCCATATTCCCTATGTAATCTGTTCGTCGCTTAATTCTGTGTTTTATATTGTTGCATTTTTCAGAATTCTCTCAAGAAATATTATGAGACGAACTGCTGAAAATGAACAGTACATCAGAATAAGAAACAAGGTTTTACCTTTTTTAGATGAAAAAACAAAAAGCATCAGAGACAAAAACTATGTTTACAAAAAATGTCCCAAATGCTCTGCAAAGCTTCGGCTGAAAAGGATAAAAGGGAAGCACACAACAAAATGTCCCAGATGCTCGCAAAAATTCAATGTATGGGTATTTATCGAATATAAAAACAGTTATCCCGATGTGCATTATTGATAAATCTGCATAATACTTTTTATATAAAGGTATTGTGCAGATTGTATTTTTGTGATAAAATATCAAAATACTTCTTTTTCAGGAGGAGGAAGATTTATGTTAAAACAGCTTTTCGGTTGTATCAGGGGATATAAGCTGCAGACTGTGCTGACACCTGTTTTTATGATAGGCGAGGTAGTTTGCGAATGCATAATTCCTGTTATAACCGCCAATCTCATCAATGCAATCAATGCAGGCTGCGAAATGAATGAAATTGTAAAGGACGGACTGCTTCTTGTTGTTATGGCTTTCGCATCCCTTGCATTCGGAGTTCTTGCGGGAAAAACTGCGGCTACCGCTTCGGCAGGCTTTGCAAAAAATCTCAGACATGATATTTTTTACAAAATTCAGGAGTTTTCATTCTCAAATATCGATCGCTTCAGCACATCATCTCTTGTAACAAGACTGACAACGGATATAAACAATGTTCAGATGGCGTTTATGATGATAATAAGGATTGCCGTCAGGGCACCGCTTATGCTGATTTTTGCAACCGTAATGGCGGGTATTGTGGGTAAAAAGCTTAATCTTATATTCTTGTTTATAGCACCTGCTCTTGCAATAGGGCTTATTCTCATAGGTGTTAAAGCTCTTCCCATGTTCAGAGCTGTTTTCAAGAAGTATGACAAGCTCAATAATTCCGTTCAGGAAAACATAAAGGGAATGAGAGTTGTCAAAAGCTTTGTAAGAGAGGATTATGAAAAGAAGAAGTTTGCCGCCGCATCTGAAGATATAAGAAACGATTTCACAAGCGTTGAAAGAATAGTTGTTCTTAACGGTCCTTTTATGCAGCTTGCCATGTATACATCAATGCTTCTTATATCATTCTTTACTGCAAAGCTTGTCGTTTCAACAGGCGGTGAATATCTTGATGTAGGTACTCTTTCAAGCATGCTTACATATTCCATGCAGGTGCTTATGTCTCTTATGATGCTTTCAATGATTTTTGTTATGCTGACAATGGCAATAGCATCCACAAAGAGAATAACTGAGGTTATGACTGAAATTCCCGATATAAGACAGCCGGAAAATCCTGTTTTTGAGGTCCCTGACGGAAGCATAGATTTTGAAAATGTCAGCTTCAAATATTCAAAAAATGCTGAAAACAATGCGCTTTCCGACATAAATTTACATATTGCTTCCGGTGAAACTGTAGGAATAATCGGAGGTACAGGCTCCAGTAAAACAAGCCTTATTCAGCTCATTTCACGTCTTTATGATGCTACCGAAGGAACCGTAAGGGTAGGCGGATTGGACGTAAAGGACTATGCCGTAAAGGAACTCAGAGATGCGGTTTCTGTTGTACTGCAGAAAAATGTGCTTTTTTCGGGTACCATAAAAGAAAATCTCCGTTGGGGCGATGCCGATGCTTCAGATGAGGAAATTGAAAGAATTTGCCGTCTTTCTCAGGCGAGTGAGTTTATTGAGAGTTTCCCCGAAAAATACGATACTTTCATTGAACAGGGCGGAGCCAATGTTTCGGGCGGACAGAAGCAAAGACTCTGTATTGCGAGAGCACTTCTCAAGAAACCGAAAATTCTTATTCTTGACGACTCAACATCAGCAGTTGATACAAAGACGGATGCCCTTATAAGAAAGGCATTCAGAGAAGAAATTCCCGGTACGACTAAGATTATTATTGCCCAGAGAATATCCTCTGTTCAGGATGCCGACAAGATTATTGTTATGGATAACGGTAGAATTGACGGTATGGGTACTCATGAAGAGCTTCTCGCATGCAACGACATTTACAGAGAGGCTTACTCCATACAGTGCAAAGGCGGTGAAGAGGATGAATAAGAAAAGAATGAAGGCCGGCGGTCCTCCTCCGGATGCTATGAAAAAGGGCGGAATGCCCCCTGTTGATCCGAAACTTCTCATAAGACTTCTGAAGCTTCTTCTTCACGATTATCCCGTTCAGATTGTTATTATCGTTATATGTATTATTGCCTCTGCTATTGTCGGTGTAATGCCTGCAATATATATTGAAAATATTACTTCAATTATAATCGAGGGCCTTGAAATTGCCCGCAGCACAAGTCTTGAGAATGCGTGGAGCTCAGTTCAGCCCGATGTTGTGCAGGCTCTTGTTACAATGCTTGGAATTTATGTTGTGGGACTTATCTCATCAACCGTTCAGTGTCAGCTTGTTGCTGTTGTTACACAGGGCTTCCTTGACAATATGAGAAAGAGAATGTTTGAGAGGATGCAGAATCTTCCCGTAAAATTCTTTGACGCAAATAATCACGGCGATATAATGAGCTATTACACCAACGATATTGATACTCTCCGTCAGCTTATTTCTCAGGGTATCCCCAGTATAATTTCTGCAGTTGTCACTCTCATTTTCCTTGTAGGTGTAATGATTTATTACAGTATTTCACTTATGATTGTTGTTATCGTAGGTGTAATTGCTATGTTCAGAGTAACAAAATTTGTCGGCGGAAATTCAGCAAAATTCTTTATGCAGCAGCAAAAGGCTGTAGGTAAAATGGAGGGTTTTGTTGAAGAAATGATGCACGGACAGAAGGTTATTAAGGTTTTCTGTCACGAAGAAGCCGCTAAAGAGGATTTTGATAAGGTCAACGAAGAACTTTTTAAGAATGTTGAAAAGGCTCATATCTTTGCTAATGTGTTCGGTCCGATAATGAACAATATCGGTAACATTCTTTATGTCGTAACTGCCTTTGTGGGCGGTGTGCTTATTGTTTCCGATGGAAAGCTTCTTAATATTTCCGTGGAAAATATATTTACAGCCGGCAGTATTGCGGCTCCTCTTGCAATAGCCGTAGTTGCATCCTATCTCGGTATGACCAAGCAGTTTACGGGAATGGTAAATCAGGCTTCCCAGCAGATAAATTCTGTTACTATGGCTATGGCAGGTGCAGGACGTATATTCTCTGTTATTGATGAGGAAAAAGAGGCCGATGACGGTTATGTAACCCTCGTTAACGCAAAAATTGAGAACGGTGAAATCATTCCCTGTGAGGAGCATACGGGGCATTGGGCATGGAAGCATCCTCATTCTGCTGACGGCAGTGTCACATACACCGAGCTTAAGGGTGATGTGGTGCTTGACGGTGTTGATTTTCAGTATGAAGAGGGCAAGCCTGTCCTTTTTGATGTTTCACTCTATGCAAAGCCCGGTCAGAAGGTGGCATTTGTCGGTGCTACGGGTGCGGGTAAGACTACTATTACAAATCTTATTAACCGTTTCTATGACATAGCTGACGGAAAAATAAGGTATGACGGAATAAACATAAATAAAATCAAAAAAGCCGACCTCAGAAGAAGTCTCGGTATCGTTCTTCAGGACACAAATCTCTTTACGGGTACGGTTATGGACAATATCAGATACGGTAAGCTTGATGCTACGGATGAGGAATGTATCAATGCGGCAAAGCTTGCCAATGCACACGATTTTATTACCCGTCTGCCTGACGGATACAATACAATGCTTTCCTCTAACGGAGCAAATCTTTCTCAGGGACAGCGTCAGCTTCTCTCTATTGCCCGTGCCGCAGTTGCAGATCCGCCTGTAATGATTCTTGATGAAGCCACATCTTCAATAGACACAAGAACAGAGCTTCTTGTTCAGAGAGGAATGGATGCTCTTATGAAGGACAGAACGGTATTTGTAATTGCTCACCGTCTTTCCACTGTCCGCAACTCCGATGCCATTATGGTTCTTGATCACGGCAGGATAATTGAACGAGGAAGCCACGATGAACTTATTGAGCGAAAAGGAACATACTATAAGCTTTATACAGGTGCATTTGAGCTTGAATAACTGTTTCTGGTAAAAAAAGGGTATGTAAAAAACCGAGAATTTTTTACATACCCTTTGTATATTTTAAATAAAAATCAGATATAGAACTGACTGTAATCATCCACATCAAAAATGTAAAGTTTGAAGTGTTTTTCGTTGTGTGCTTCCTTAAAAACAGCACCGACCTTCAACAGCTTTACGGAGGTTTTTAATTCAAAATCAACATGCTCATAATGCAGTGCTTCACAGACATCTTTGGTGCGTATTTCAAGACGGGGAGAGCCGTCGTCATTTTTTGTCAGTGAAAAATTAATTGCTTCAACAGGAATATCATTTGCCTTCAGTGACAGGAAGCGTTCCGGCGGAAGCTTTTTCTTTTTTTCTTTTTTTCTGAACTTGAACATAAACAAAACTCCGATGTAAAATTATTGATTAATTATACAACGGATTGCGCCTTCTGTCAATTATGTATGTGCTCTGTTTCTTTCTTGTACTTTTCCTTTGTTGCTTGACCGCCCCTTATGTGTCTTTGTGCCTTGTTGACATCAAGAACCTCCCGCACCTGAAAATAGAGTGCGGGTTTTATTGTTTTCAGCTTGCCCGTCACATCCGTATGTACGGTGGATTTTGAAATTCCGAAAACCTGTGCCGTTGCACGTACTGTTGCTTTGTTCCTGACGATATATTCACCGAGCTTTATTGCTCTGGAATCGGAAATTGTATTCAGAAGGTAACGCCCCTTTCGTTGAATGTCATTTAAGTTATATGCCGCTGAAAAAGCAAAAATGCAGGAAAGTTTTCTTATAAATATAAAATAATAAAAATTTTTTAGAAAATTTTAAAAATAACTATTGACAACGGGAAACGATTGTAGTAACATACTAAAATGCATAAATATGGATGCACATATTTATATTTTTACTGCTTTTATATAAATATTTATATATTTTATTAGCGGCAGATATACGGTTTTGTGCATTCTGCATTTGTTGTTTTTTATAATCTTGAGTAAAAAGAACGGAGTGAAGAGCGAATGGCAAATGTGAAACCTGTCAAACTCGGAAAAAACACAAGAATGAGCTTCGCTAAGATCAATGAGGTTATGGATATGCCCAATCTTATTGAGGTGCAGAAGAACTCATACCAATGGTTTCTTGATGTTGGTCTCAAAGAGGTGTTCAAGGATATCGGATGTATTACTGACGGTTCAAACAATCCGTTAGTAGAATTCGTTGATGCTCATCTCGGTAATGATCCCGGAAGACATGGACGCAATTACACTGTAAAAGAATGTAAAGAGCGTGATGCCACATACGCAGAAAGTCTTTATGTTACAGTAAGACTTTATGATACGGATAAGGAATCATTTACAAATACCGACATCTATATGGGTGATCTTCCGAAGATGACAGAGAGCGGCACTTTTGTTATCAACGGTGCTGAAAGAGTTATTATCTCTCAGCTGGTGCGTTCTCCCGGTATATATTTCAGCAAGACAAAGGACAAGACAGGCTGTGACCTTTTCGCCGCAACGATTATTCCCAACCGCGGTGCATGGCTTGAATATGAAACTGATCCCAACAATGTTTTCAGTGTAAGAATTGACAAGAACAGAAAGCTTCCCGTCACCACCTTCCTGAGAGCACTTCAGTTCAGTTCAAATGCTGATATCACAGACTTCTTCGGTCCCGATGAAAGAATTCTTGCTACACTTGACAAGGACGCAACAACAAACTCTGCGGATGCACTTCTTGAAGTATATAAGAAGCTTCGTCCCGGCGAGCCTGCAAATATTGATACGGCAAAGAGCCATCTTGCTTCTCTTTTCTTTGACAGACGCTATGACCTTTCAAGAGTCGGCCGTTACAAGTACAACAAGAAGCTTGCTTTGTCTGACAGAATTACCGAGAAGGTTCTTGCCCGTGACGTAATCACGGAATACGGTGAGGTTCTTGCTGCTGCTGATACTCTTGTTACCAAAGAGCTGGCATACAGCATTGAGCAGTCAGGTGTAAGCGTTGTTTATGTTTACTCCAACGGTGAAGAGGTTAAGGTTATCTCCAACGGAATGGTTGAACCTTATGAGTTCCTTCCTCAGTTCACTGTTGAAGAGCTTGATGAACTCGGAATTAACGAAAAGGTTGTATACAGCGTTCTTAACAGCATTCTTGAGGATGCTCACGAAAGTAAGGAAGCTTTGGCTGAGATACTTAAGGACAGATGTGATGACCTTATTCCCAAACATATCACACTTGACGATATCTTTGCATCCGTAAACTATCTTAACTGCCTTGCTTATGATATCGGTGTTGTAGATGATATTGACCATCTGGGCAACCGTCGTATCCGTTCAGTTGGTGAGCTTCTCCAGAATCAGTTCAGAATCGGCTTTACAAGACTTGAAAGAAACATCCGCGAAAAGATTGCAACCCGTACAGGCGGCAACGATGCGATTTCCGTTTCTTCTCTCATAAACATCAAATCTGTGGCTGCGGTAATCAAGGAATTCTTCGGTTCCTCACCTCTTTCACAGTTTATGGATCAGGTAAACCCCCTTGCAGAGCTTACTCATAAGCGCCGTCTTTCAGCGCTGGGCCCCGGCGGTCTTTCCAGAGACCGTGCAGGCTTCGAGGTTCGAGACGTTCATTACAGCCACTACGGCCGTATGTGTCCCATCGAATCCCCTGAAGGTCCCAACATCGGTCTTATTTCATCTCTTGCAACCTTCGCAAAGATAAATAAGTACGGCTTTATTGAAGCTCCCTTCCGCAGAATTGACAAAGAGACAGGCAAGGTGCTTGACGAGGTTGTTTATATGACTGCGGATATGGAAGATGACTATAATGTTGCACAGGCAAACGAGCCTCTTACAGAGGACGGTTACTTTGTGAACAAGAAGGTTATTGTCCGTTACAGAGACCAGTACCGTGAAATCAACGCAAATGAAGTTGACTTTATGGACATCTCGCCCAAGATGGTTGTATCTGTTGCTACCGCAATGATTCCCTTCCTTGAGAACGACGACGCAAACCGAGCACTTATGGGTGCAAACATGCAGCGTCAGGCAGTTCCGCTTCTTAAGACAGAAGGTCCCATCATCGGTACAGGTATGGAATATAAGTCAGCCTGTGACTCAGGTGTATGCGTTCTTTGTGAGCGTGCAGGTACTGTTACAAAGGTAAGTGCAGACCTTGTTGAAATCACAACAGAGGACGGCTCAACAGATTCCTATCCTCTTATTAAGTTTATGCGTTCCAATCAGGGAACCTGTATAAATCAGAGACCTATAGTTGATGTAGGTGACACCGTTAAGAAGGGTGACGTTATTGCAGACGGTCCCGCAACAGCAAACGGTGAAATTTCACTGGGTAAGAATGCCCTTGTCGGCTTTATGACATGGGAAGGCTATAACTATGAAGACGCCGTTCTTATCAATGAAAAAATCGTCCGTGACGATGTTTACACTTCAATTCATATTGAAAAGTATGAAATTGAAGCAAGAGAAACAAAGCTGGGCGAGGAACAGATTACAAGAGATATTCCCAACGTTTCGGAAGAAGCTCTTAAAAATCTTGACGAACAGGGTATTATCCGTATCGGTGCAGAAGTACGTGCAGGTGATATCCTTGTAGGTAAAATAACCCCCAAGGGTGAAACCGAGCTTACTGCAGAAGAAAGACTTCTCCGTGCTATCTTCGGTGAAAAATCCGGCGAAAGCAGAGAAACCTCCCTTAAGCTTCCTCACGGTGCTTACGGTATCGTTGTTAATGTTGAGGTTTACACCAAGGATAACTGCGATGACCTCAGCCCCGGAGTAAACAAGATTGTACGCTGCTATGTTGCACAGAAGAGAAAGCTTTCTGTCGGCGACAAGATGGCAGGCCGTCACGGTAATAAGGGTGTTGTTTCAAGAATTCTTCCTCAGGAGGATATGCCCTTCCTTGCAGACGGTACTCCTCTTGACATCGTTCTTAACCCCCTCGGCGTTCCTTCCCGAATGAATATCGGTCAGGTTCTTGAAATGCATCTCGGCAGAGCCTGCAGAGAGCTTAATTGGAAGATTATGACTCCCGTATTCGACGGCGCTCATGAAAGCGATATTCAGGAATGCCTCAAGCTTGCAGGTCTCAGAGAAGACGGTAAGTCCGTACTTTACGACGGAAGAACCGGTCAGAAGTTTGACAATCCCGTAACGGTAG
>JAZNRX010000004.1:0-43698 GCA_045590915.1 Acutalibacteraceae bacterium
CCTGCAAGAAGTGCATTTGCTTCTCCGAACATTTTATGAGAGGAGGGCTTTCCCCGTCTGAAATCATCATTATCCATACAGGGCAGATCATCGTGAACCAGCGAATAGGTATGAATAAACTCAACGGCACACGCAAGCTTCAGTGCCTTATCGGGATCTCCTCCCGCCGCCCCACAGAATTCAAGACAAAGAAGCGGTCTGACTCTTTTTCCTCCGCCCTCAAGAGAATATTTCAGCATTTCGGCTATGGGCTGTGTTTCCTGTGATAAGACAGGAATACAGTTCATAAGCTCTTTTTCTATTTTTTCAATATATAATGATACGTTGCTCATAAAACCGCCTCATTCCGTTTCATCAAGGGATACTATTCTTTTTTCTGCATTCTTCAATTCGTTTTCACAGAATTTTGAAAGCTTTGCTCCCTCTTCAAAAAGCTTTACGGACTCCTCAAGAGGAAGACCGCCTGCTTCAAGAAGCTTAACTATTTCCTGAAGTCTTCTGAGCGCAGACTCATATGTGTGTTCACTCATTTTCTTTTCTCCTTTCGGATGAAAGCACCTGACACAGTGCATTTCCGTCTGACATAGACACGGTAATTATGTCATCCTTTTTTATTTTATCAACGCTTTCAACAATACTTCCGTCAAGACTTACAAGAGAATAGCCTCTCAAAAGCACGCTCAAGGGATTAAGCTTTTCAAGGGAGGCGATGGCACCTGTCAGAGTATTCTTTTTCTGCAGAACATCTCTCTTTACGGCACCTTGAAGCCGCAGGGACAGATTTTCCAAAGCATCATATTCCGATTTAAAAAACTTTCCCGCATCCTTAAAGGATCTTTTATCGAGAATTGCCTCAAGTTTTCTTTTTTCGGAATTAAGAAGTGTGTATATTGCGGTATAAAGCCGCTCTGTCAGAGATGCCTGTGTCATCAGAAGGTTGTGATAGTCGGGAACGGCAAGCTCAGCCGCCGCAGAAGGCGTGGGAGCTCTCATATCGCTGACAAAATCACAAATCGTAAAATCCGTTTCATGACCTACCGCAGAAATAACGGGAATTTCCGATGCATATACGGCACGGGCAAGAAGCTCATCGTTAAAGCACCATAAGTCCTCGGCACTGCCTCCGCCTCTGCCCATAATTATAACATCCGCACACTTTTTTCTGTTGAATTCAGTGAGGGCGGCTATCATTTCCGAGGGGGCATTTGCTCCCTGTACGGAAACACCCTTAAAAACTATCTGTGCAAGAGGATAGCGTCTGCCTAAAATATTGAATATATCCTGAACCGCCGCACCTGTGGGAGAGGTTATGACACCTATTCTTTTAGGAAAAGCGGGAAGCCTTTTTTTATGTGCTTCATCGAAAAGACCTTCGGCTTCAAGCTTCTTTTTCAGCTGTTCAAAGGCAACCGCCAGAACACCTGCACCGTCAGGCTGCATATTTTCAACGTATATCTGATAGACACCGTCACGCTCAAAAACGGAAATTCTGCCGTTCACAATAACCTTCATTCCGTTTTCGGGAACAAAACGGAGATGAGCTGCCTGTCGGGCAAACATAACCGCTTTTATTGAAGCACTGTCATCCTTCAGAGAAAAATACATATGCCCCGTTTTATAGTGATTGGAAAAATTTGATATTTCCCCGGAAATAAAAATTGACTGCATTCCGAGGTCGGTATCAAACAGGGATTTTATATAACGGTTTGCCTGTGAAACCGTAAAAGTAGGTATATTCATCATAATTATAAAGCCGCCAGAACGGCAATTCCTGCAGCATTGTCGCATGAAAAACCGGGAGCGGCAAAAACTGCACCGAATTCATCATAAAAACGCCGTCTGATAAGAGTATTGGACATAACTCCGCCTGAATAAACCAGCGGATGTCCGGGGTGTTTTTCAAGGAGGGAAACAGTCATTTCAAAAAGCACCTGTGATATATAATCAATGCAGTATTTTGCTATATCACAGTCCTTCTCCCCGTCCCTTTTCATTTTTTCGCATTTATTCTGAAGTCCCGAAACAGAACAGTTTCCGTCCTTCATATACGGCTTAATTTTATAAGTCTTTTCACTTAAAAGGCTTAACTTATCAAGCTCGGGCCCTGCGGGAAAAGGAAGACCGAGAAGATTTCCCGTTCTGTCAATAGCCTGTCCCGCCTTAAGATCGAGAGATTTTGCAACAAGCTGTGTTTTTATTATTCTGTCCTTGTCAGGAGTTACCCTAACGGCTTCCGTTGTGCCGCCAGACACATGAAAGGCAATAAAATCCCGCTCCAATAAGGACATGGCATCAGCTGAATACAAAGCCGCCGCAATATGACCTGCCTGATGGGAGAAATATCTGATTTGGGCTCCCGTTACGGCTGATATTATTTCAGCGGTCCCCTTTCCTGTCATAAAGCAAGGCATATATGAGCCCTCTTCATCACGGGGTGAAACGGAAACACCCACACGGTCAATATGGGCATTTTCATCCGATAATACGCTTTTTACCACCTCGGGAAGATTTATTGTATGCTGAAAAACCGCATCGGACTGACGAAGTCCCAATTCTCCCTGCTTTACGGTGAGAAGCCTTCCTGATTTTTCAAGAGAATTTCTCTCACTGTCATAAAAAGCGGCAGATGTAGTATAATTACTTGTATCAATTCCGAGACAAAGCATCAGTTTTCCTTACCTCTTACGACAGAACCCAGTACGCCGTTGATAAATGAGGGGCTTTTTTCATCGGAATATTTTTTTGCAAGCTCAACTGCTTCATTTACGGAAACCTTATCGGGAATATCATCAAACCACATAATTTCTGTTACGGCAAGACGGAGAATTGCAAGGTCAACCTTGGGAAGTCTTCCGATTTTCCAGTTTCTCAGATGGGAAGAAATTATTTCATCCGTCTGCTCGGTTTTTTCTGTTACTGCTGTCATAAGCTCCACGGCAAAATCGTGAATTTCAAAAAGCTCACTTTCCTGTGACATTTCCTTTATTTCTTCAACAGTAATTTCCGGATTGAATATTTTTTCAAAAACAAGTATAAATGCCTGTTCTCTTATCTCACTTCTTGTCATAATATACCTCCGCAAATATGCATTTATTCAACCTATAATATACCACACATAAATTGAATATACAACATTTTTTTGTATATTCAGTTGAATATACATATTTTTATGCATATTTTTATACACTATATGCATTTCTTTGTCTTGATTTTATTTTCCGTTATAAGTATTATAATAATGTACAATACTGTCGGAAAGGATGGACATTATGAACAGAGCTGAACTTGTTTTCAAAGCTATTGATGTATTGGGGGAAAAGCCTCAGAATGCGGTACGCTATCCCGGAATTATCCGTGTACAGAATATTGCCTATCATAACGAATCGGAAGAATATAATGTTGCCGACCTTTATTTCCGAAGAGATATTTTCAATGACGGTAAAAAGCATCCCGTATTACTCTATATTCACGGCGGCGGATTTATAAAGGGAGATAAGGATTACAGAATTACAAACTCCGAGTTTTATGCTCACCACGGATATTTTGTTTTCAATATTGACTACCGTATGCCTCCCGATGTTGAATTCGAAGAGAACTTTGCAGATATTGTCAGAGCCTTCAACTATATTGAAGAAATCAGCAAATACTGCAACATTGATACAAACAAAATAGTTGTTTCGGGTGACTCCTCCGGAGCATATTTCTCCGCAATGCTTTGTTCTGCGGCAAACAACGATGAGGTTCGCAAGCGTTTTTGTCTTCCCGAGCTGAAATACAAGCCTGCGGCACTTGCCCTTATGTGCGGTCTTTTTGACCTTGAAAAAGTTGTTTCAATGCCCAACAGAATGGGGCTGGTGTCAAAAACCTTAAGTCTTGTGCTTGGCTTCAATGTAAAGAAGGACTATTCAAACACCGATGAATATGAGCATATCGACTATATGTCCCCAATAGATTTTGTAAACGAAAAATGGTGTCCCGTGTTTATCACATGGGCAGAGGAGGACATTCTCTGCATTGACCAAGGAAAGCCTATGGCTGATAAGTTTGATGAAATGGGCATAAAATATAAGAAATTCGTCGTTGACGGAATTCTCAACAATCATTGCTATCATCTTAATATGAGCTTTAAAATAGCAAAAAGATGTATGAATAAGTGCATACATTTCCTTAACGACGTTCTTGATTTTGAGGATAATACCAAGGACGAAATCGAAGAGGATGATTTCACATTACCTCAAGAGGATAAAAAATGAAAAGAATAGTAACAATTCAGGATATTTCCTGTGTGGGTAAATGCTCCCTTACGGTTGCATTACCCGTAATTTCAGCCTGTGCGGTCGAAGCCTCGGTTATTCCCACGGCAGTGCTTTCCGCACACACCGCATTCAGAGATTTTACATTCCGTGACCTGACAGATGAAATAGAACCGGTGGCAGAGCATTGGAAAAAAGAAGGAATTACCTTTGATGCCGTTTACACAGGTTATCTCGGCTCGTTCAGACAGCTTCAGCTTATGAGCAAATTCTTTGATGATTTCCGAACCGATAATAACATAATCTTTGTTGACCCTGTAATGGGTGACAACGGTACACTCTATCCCGGCTTTACTCAGGAATTCGCAGACAGTATGGCAAAGCTCTGTGCAAAAGCAGATGTTATCGTTCCTAATCTTACGGAAGCCTGCTTTATGCTTCACGAAAAATATATTGCAAACGGCTACAGCGAGGAATACATTAAAAATATTCTCAGAAGGCTGGGCGATCTCGGTTGTCCAAATGCCGTACTTACAGGTGTTTCCTTTGAAGAAGGAAAGCTTGGCTTTATGGCTTACAACAAAGATAAAAACGAATTCACAAGCTATTTCACAGAAAAAATAAACTCAAGCTTTCATGGTACGGGTGATGTTTTCTCAAGTGCCTGCGTAGGTGCACTTATGCGCGGACTCTCTCTTGAAGGTGCACTTAAAACTGCGGCAAATTTTACGGTGGCATCAATAAAAGCCACAGTAAAAGAAGAAAACCACAACTGGTACGGTGTAAACTTCGAGGAAGCAATCCCCACACTTCTCAGCGAGCTGAAGAAAAACTGAATAAAAAATCAGGCAAAGGGTTACAAAAAATAACCTTTTGCCTGAAATTATTCTATAAACTTATCCGCCAATTATATTTTATAATTTTACAAAGCCTAAGTCTGCTATTGAGAAGCCGAATTCATTTTCTGCAAGAAATTCATCAAACCAGAGAAGCATAGAAATTGCAACAGCCTCAGCCGACAGCTTGAGAGCTTCCATTTCCGCAGGAGTCGGCGCATCTGTGGTAATATCCGTATAAATTTCACTGAGTGCACCGGGAGCATTCAGATTGATGCTTCCTTTGTCTATGCTGTATTTTATATTCATATATTCATCTTCTGCCAAAGCAAGAAGCTCAAGGCTGACATCCTCAAAATCAGCACTGAAATCAAGGTAATAGTCGCAGAGAAGAACTATATTTCCGTCTTCATCACTGTTGTAGAAGCCGCAATAAATATAAAGATATTCAAACTCTTCATCACATATCAGTCCGAAAGGAGTCTCAGGATCATCATCCCATATACAGTAACTCTGTGCATCATATACTCCGTGTTCACGCACATATTCGCACAGATACCAACGCAGTCCCGATTTATCAAGATATCCGCAGACTGTACATGTTCCGTTTTCCAGACTATGATATGCGGGAGTAACGGCAACAACAGCTCCGCAATCCTCACAGGTAGCCTCCGGTCTGCAATCGACAATAAGTCTGTGGGGCAAAAGAGGCAATTCACAACGGAATATCTTCTGACAGCAGACACATGCACCCTGAATATAACCCTTTTTTGAACAGGTGGAAAATTCAACTTCTTGGGGATCAATATTATGTACAGGAAGTGTTTCAAGATTTACGGATGCTCTCAGAGCCATTCTTGCATCAGCAGCCGTAATGGTTCCGTCTGAATTTGCATCGGCGTATAATGCCGTAATACCTGTCAATGAAACAAGTCCCACCGAGCCGCGAAGAATTTCTCTTGCATCGGAAGCTGTAACCTTTCCGTTGAAATCAACATCGCCCAGAGGCTTTACATTGGGATCATCCTTATGAACATCATCTGCAAAGGCAACGGCTGACATAGAAAACATAAGAATAAAACATAAAAATATACAGAATAACTTTTTCATACATTTGTCCTTTCCTTCGGAGCAGATAATCTGTAGTTTCTGTCAGTTTATCTGTTCTGAATGTAATATTTATAGAATTTTACACCCTCTGCAAGAGCAGATACACCGATACTCTCGTTGGCGGCGTGCATAGCAGCCAGCTGTTCAGGAGTGAGTCTTGTGGGAGTGAAGCGAAGGCAGTTATCAGATACAAGCTCAAACTGTCTGCAATCTGTTCCGCCCGTCATAAGATAAGGAATGGGCACAACATCGGGGAAAGCCTCTTCAATACACTTTTTAAGATATTGGAATTCCCCGCCTTCAACTGAAGCCATACCCGAGGGATCACGGGAAAGCAATATTTCAGTTTCTATATCATACTTCTTTGCAATATTTCTCAATACCTCTATGGACTCCTCAGCTCTCTGATGCACACTGGGGCGGATATTGCAGATAACAGATGCTTCATCGGGGATAACATTGGGAGCTTCTGAGCCCTTTGCCATTGTAAAAGCACAGGTGGTTCTTACGAATGCCGCCGCCATAGGTGAAAACATAGGAAGCACCTTTGCGAGCAGTCCCTTGAAAAGCCAGAGATTTGACATAACAATACGCAATGGAAAAATGAGATGTCCCGAAATAGCAGTGAACATTTCAGGAATGGGAGCAACAAGCTCCCGTCTGAATGGATCATTCTTTTCAACCTCTGCCATAAACATAGCAAGTCTTGCAACGGGAGTATTTTTAGGAGGCGTTGAAGCGTGACCGCCCTTACCTCTTGCGATAAATTTAAGATTACAAAAGCCCTTTTCAACAATACCTATAGCCGCACAGGGCTTTGAAAGTCCGGGGAAAACATTACCGATAACGGCACCGCCCTCATCAAGCACGGCATTAAGTCTTACGCCCTTTTCTTTCAGGTATTTTGCCGCATCAATAGCACCGCCGCCTGAATTTTCTTCGTTTACGGAGGAGAAAAGCCATATATCCTCTTCGGGTGTGAAACCTTCCTCTATAAGCTCCTCAACAGCACTCCATTCGGCAGAAAGCGTGCTTTTACAGTCCATGGCTCCTCTGCCGTGCACACAGCCGTCAGCTATTTCACCCGAAAAGGGATCTCTTGTCCATTCCTTTTCCGCCGCGGGAACAACATCCTGATGTCCCATAAGAAGAATAGCACCCTTTTCGGAATTGCTTCCTCTCCATACTCTTAAGATATTACCTTCAAAATCGTGTTTTTCAAGCTTATTGAAAATATTGGGATAAAGCTTTTTCATAACAGACTGAAGAACAAGGAAATCAGAATAATCCTCTCCCTTTTTCTTTGATACGGTTGAAATCTTTACCATTTCGGAAAGCCTTTGGGCATATTTATCCTCTTCATCCTTTGTCCAGGAAATTGCAGACTTACCCTTATTATCCGAAGCCTTAACATTAACGGCTCTTATAATACAGATAACTGCAACAAGTGCAATAATTGCAAAAAGGACAAGAAGTGCAAATAAAACATATTTCATAGCGGTTTTCCACCTTCATTTAATCTTCAGTTAAATTATATACCATTGAATAATATAATTCAAGAAAAACACAGGTATTTTCTCCCGCCTCCGAAAGAAAATACCTGATTTTAATTAATACTCCGCACCGAGCTTCAATGCATCAAGATTGTAGCCCAACATATCCTGATGGCGTGCGGAAATTACCTTATTGAGTGCCGCCTCAAGATTATCACTGCCGATTTCGGAAATTTCCTTTATTACCTTACCGGTAATAATCATATTTGCCAGTGTTTTGAGATTTTTCTCGTTTGCAAGCCCCGAAGCGGGAACATAGAAAACATCAACATCCGTTCTCTTTACTTTTCTTCCGATAAGGGTTGAGTCAACAAAAATCTTACCGCCGGACACAACTGCATCCTCATACTTATCAAGAGAAGGAAGGTTCATCGCAATAAGCACATCGGGCTTATCAACAATGGGAGAGCCGATGGGAGAATCACTTAAAATAACTGAGCAGTTAGCAGTACCGCCTCTCATTTCGGGGCCGTAGGAAGGAAGCCAGCTTACCTGCTTTCCTTCTATAAGACCTTTATATGCAAGGAATTTACCTGCAAAAAGGATGCCCTGACCACCAAAGCCAGCGAAAAGCATATTTACAGTAGCCATTATTCTGCCTCCTTTTCTGCAGTAATATCCTTATATACACCTAAAGGATAATAAGGAATCATATTGTCTTCAAGCCAAGTGAGAGCCTTTTCGGGAGACATACCCCAGTTTGTAGGGCAGGTGGAAAGAACTTCAACGAGAGAGAAGCCCTTGCCGTCTATCTGATTCTGAAAAGCCTTTTTGATTGCCTTTTTCGCATTTCTGATGTTCTTTACATTATTTACGGCAACTCTTTCAAGATATGCGGCACCGTCAACATTCTGAAGCATCTCACAAACCTTTACGGGATAGCCTACGGTATTTACATCTCTGCCGTAGGGAGAGGTCTGTGTTACCTGACCGGGAAGTGTTGTGGGAGCCATCTGACCGCCTGTCATACCGTAAATTGCATTGTTTACGAATATAACCGTAATGTTTTCTCGTCTTGCGGCGGCGTGTACCGTTTCAGCAGTTCCGATTGCGGCAAGATCACCGTCGCCCTGATATGTAAATACGATATTCTCGGGATCGGAACGCTTTACGCCTGTTGCAACAGCAGGAGCTCTTCCGTGAGCCGCCTGAACGAAGTCAACAGTAAAATAATTATATGCCATAACGGAGCAACCGACGGGAGCAACGCCTATTGTTTTTCCTTCAATGCCCAACTCATCAATTACTTCGGCAACAAGACGGTGAATAATACCGTGAGTACAGCCGGGGCAATAGTGAAGCACTGCATCTGTGAGAGACTCGGGTTTCTTAAATACTGTAGCCATGCTCTTAGTCCTCCTTTTCGTTTACTTCTTTGATTTTTGCAAGCACCTGCTCGGGAGAGGGAATCATACCGCCGGTACGGCAGCAAAGATGAACAGGCTTCTTGCATCTGATTGCAAGCTCAACATCCTCAATCATCTGTCCCATATTCATTTCAACAGAAATGAAGGCCTTACATTTGTCTGCGGCGGCATTCAATACTTCCTTGGGGAAGGGCCAGAGAGTGATGGGACGGATAAGACCTACCTTTATTCCCTGCTGTCTTGCAACATTTATTGCATTTTTGGCAACACGGGAGGTTATACCGAATGCAACAACGCATATCTCGGCATCCTCCATAAGATATTCTTCATACATAACCTCATTCTTTTCAATGAGAGCATATCTTTCATATCTTTCAAAGTTCTTCTTTTCAAGCTCTTCGGGCTGTAAGAAAAGAGAATTTACGATATTATGCTTTCTTTCGCATTTTGTACCTGTAACTGCCCAATCCTTTTCAACGCTGAAGGTGCTTTCAATATCAAGAT
The DNA here is from genome assembly GCA_045590915.1 of Acutalibacteraceae bacterium. Taxonomy (GTDB): domain Bacteria; phylum Bacillota; class Clostridia; order Oscillospirales; family Acutalibacteraceae; genus RUG806. The sequence goes on from JAZNRX010000004.1 coordinate 9,624, forward strand.
TTACGGGCTCCATCATCTGTCCCATGGTGCCGTCAGCAAGAAGCATTGCAACCATTCTGTATTTATCGGCAAGTTCAAAGCCTTTTACTGTAAGGCTTGCCATTTCCTGAACGGATGCGGGTGCAAGAACGATGTTGTGGAAGTCGCCGTGGCTTCCGCCCTTAACTGCCTGCCAATAGTCAGACTGTGAGGGCTGAATACCGCCAAGACCGGGACCGCCTCTCTGTACATTGACAACAAGTGCGGGAAGGTCACAGCCTGCAAGATAGGAAATACCCTCACTCTTGAGAGAAATTCCGGGAGAGGAGGAGGATGTCATAACTCTTTTTCCGGTAGCGGCAACACCGATAACCATATTTATTGCGGCAACCTCGCTTTCTGCCTGAAGAAATGTTCCGCCGATTTTGGGCATTTTCTTTGACATATAAGCCGCAACCTCAGTCTGAGGAGTAATGGGATAACCGAAATAATGGCGGCAGCCTGCCTTGATGGCGGCTTCAGCTATTGCTTCATTTCCCTTCATTAATACCATATCACTCATTTTATTCACCTCTCAACAGTAATTACGCAATCGGGACACATTGTAGCACAGAAAGCACAGGCGATACAGGAGTCCTGATCGGTAATTTCTGCAGGATGATGTCCTTTCACATTAAGGCGTGTTTCAGCCAATTTAATAATACTCTTGGGGCAGGCTCCAACACAAAGTGCACAGCCTTTGCAAAGGTCTTCTGAAAAAGTAACTTTTGCCATTATAAACACTCCGTTCAAATGATTTTCTTCTGAAGCTCCAAGGGAAACATTTTCCCGTCGAAGCCTTCCGTCTTTTCATAAACAGACTTTTCTGCAGCTGTGAATTTCACGGGAAGCCCTGAAATCAGACTCAATTTTTCACATTCCTCAACGGAATTGAGAATGGTGTTCACATCTGTCAGTTCTGCAATATTTGAATTATTGATTATTGCGGTAAACTTCACCTTAGACGCTTCTTCAATCTCTCTCATAACCTCCAATGCGCTTTCGGCATCGGGTGTGAGAGGACGGTATTTATTGAACACGAAAAGCATCTCAAAATCGTCTTCCTCGTTAATTTTATCCGCATATCTTCCCAGTGCATACGCTCCGCGGTCGTCTCCGCCTAAATCCACTATGTAATGACGGGTTTTATCGTCAACAACAGAATACATTTCCTGAGGAATTGCAGGAATATCCACATTGGAATTGGCATATTCCGATGATATAAGCTTAATTCCTTCACGGTTCAGTATTTCAAGGGAATCCTTTGTTCTGAAATAGGGATTTACGATATCAAGGTCGGCAATTACTGTATCAATTCCCTTTCGCTTCATATAAAGTGCAAGATTGACCGCAATATTTGTCTTTCCCGAGCCGTAATGCCCTGCAAGTATTGTTATTCTTTTCATATTATTAAAGCTTGTTTCTCTGAATTTTTCCGCTTATGGTTTTGGGAAGAGAGTCTCTGAATACAACAATTCTCGGATATTTGTAGGGAGCGGTATGCTCCTTTACATATCTCTGAATTTCCTTTTTAAGCTCTTCTGTAGGCTCGGTTCCCTTAGTCAGAACGATGCTTGCCTTAACGACCTGACCTCTGAGCTCGTCAGGCTCGGCAGAAACACCGCATTCGAGAACATAGGGCAGCTCCATAATAACATTTTCGATTTCAAAGGGTCCGATACGGTAGCCGGAGGACTTAATAACGTCGTCAACTCTGCCCACATACCAGAAATGTCCGTCCTCGTCCTTCCATGCAAGGTCACCTGTATGATAATAGCCATCGTGCCATACCTCATCGGTCTTCTCCTGCTGATTGTAATATCCGAGGAACAGTCCGCAAGGTACCTTTTCGCTTGTCTTGACAACAATTTCACCGTTTTCACCAAGCTGTGCGGGAGTGCCGTCGGCTTTTATGATGTCAATGTCATACATGGGATTTGCCTTACCCATTGAACCGGGCTTGGGGGTTGTTCCGATAAGGTTTGCAATAGTCAGCGTGGTTTCGGTCTGTCCGAAGCCCTCCATAAGCTGAAGTCCCGTTGCGGCTTCAAACTGCTTGAACACCTCGGGATTGAGAGCTTCACCGGCAATAGTCGCGTGCTTTATTGAGGAAAGGTCATATTTTGACAGATCCTGCTTAATTAACATTCTGTACATTGTGGGAGGAGCACAGAAGGTGGTTATGCCGTATTTTGCGAACATGGGAAGAATTTCCGATGCATCAAAACGGTCAAAATCATAAACAAATACACTTCCCTCACAAAGCCACTGACCGTAGAGCTTGCCCCATAAGGCTTTTCCCCAGCCTGTATCTGAAATTGTGAAATGAAGTCCGTCCTTGCTTACACTGTGCCAATATTTTGCGGTAACAAAATGACCGAGAGGATAATCAAACCGGTGTGTTGCAATTTTGGGATAGCCTGTTGTTCCTGATGTAAAGAACATAAGCATAGGATCACTTCCGCAGGCGGTATCATCTTCTCTTCTGAAGCGTCTTGAAAAGAGCTTATATTCATCGTCAAAGCTACGCCAGCCCTCTCTTTTTTCACCGACAATAACCTTTGTTACAAGAGAAGGACAGTTATGGGCACATTCATCAACATGAGCAGGTGTATTGTCATCCGATGTGCAGATTATTGCACTGACACCTGCGGCATTGAAGCGGTATTCAAAGTCGTGTGCCTGAAGCTGATGTGTTGCGGGAATAACTATGGCACCGAGACGGTGAAGTGCAAGAATTGAGAACCAGAACTGATAGTGACGCTTGAGAACAAGCATTACCCTGTCACCCTTTTTTATTCCGAGAGAACGGAAATAGTTTGCAGTCTGACAGGAATATTCCTTGATGTCCTGATATGTAAAAACTCTTTCTGTTTTATCTCTTGCTATATGAATCATAGCAGTTTTTTCGGGGGATTTTTTTGCAATTTTATCAACCACATCGAAAGCGAAGTTGAATTCCTCTGTGTTTTCAAAGGAAATGTCAACAAGGCTTCCGTTTTCGTCCTCTACAGGCTTGACATACTTGTGGCAGACAAGTGAATCCGGCACCTTTTCTGCTGTGCGTGCTCTGTGCTTTACAATATCCTCAGGAGTTTCATCGGATGCAAGAATAAATGCAAGGAAAACACAGTCTCTGCCGTCAACGGCTATCATTCCGTGGGGAGTTGAGCTTTTATAATAGATACTGTCACCCTCATGGAGAATTTCGGTGTGTTCGCCTACTCTGACCATAAGAGTTCCGCTTATAACCATATCAAACTCCTGACCGCCGTGGGTGGTGGTGTGAATAGGTTTATTTTCAAGCTCTGCGGAATACTCATATCGTACCCAATAGGGATCGCCCAGTTTATCCTTGAAAAGCGGGGCAAGGTTCTGAATTTCAATACCGTTTTCCTTGGCGGTTGTCTGTCCCTCACCTTTTCTTGTGACAGTATAGGATGTGAGCTTTGCGCTGTGGCCTTCAAGAAGGTCCGTAATACCTATATCAAAGGCAAGAGCACATTTGTGAATAAACGAAAAAGGAAGATCCTCATTTCCTGCCTCATAGGAAGCATATTTTTCAGCGGAGACTTCTGTCTTTTCTGCCATTTCTTCAACCGTGAAATCACAGATTGAACGCATTTCTTTAATTCGGCGAGCCACCTCAAAAAGTTTATTATCCGTGTTCGTTGTCGTGGGCATAATGTAAAACCTCCTTTAACAAAAAATAATCCGTCCCAAAGAAAAGACTTTGAGACGGAAACAAATACATTTTCCGCGGTACCACTCAAATTGCAAAGGCTATGGCCTTTACCGCTTCAGAGTCCGACAACTCCTGTGCACTAACGGAGCATTCCCGGGAAACACTACTGCAATTTTCGCACTTCCAGCTCAGAAGCGATAACCTTTTGAAAAAATCGTCACACGGCTCACACCAACCGCCGCTTCTCTTTATCGGATTATTTTCAGGCCTCTTCGTCACAGCCATTGAGAGAATAATATCACAAGTATATATATTTGTCAACATAACAAATATAATAAAATTAATTAATTTTTTTAATTATGCGGTAACGATGGAATCGGCTTTCTGAAGGCCCAGCTTTTCAACTGCATCCTCACGCATTTTATATTTGAGAATTTTTCCTGCGGCATTCATGGGGAACGCGGAAACGAAATCCACATATTTCGGAACCTTATGCTTTGCCATATGGTCTCTGACATACTGCTTCATTTCTTCCTCGGTCATACTCTCCCCGTCCTTAAGAATAACGCAAGCCATAATTTCCTCACCCATAGCCTCATCGGGAACGCCTATTACCTGAACATCACTGACCTTGGGATGAGTATATATAAATTCCTCAATTTCCTTGGGATAAATATTTTCACCGCCGCGGATTATCATATCCTTGAGTCTGCCGGTAATTCTGAAATTGCCCTCTGGAGTACGGCAGGCAAGGTCACCCGTGTGAAGCCAGCCGTCCTTATCTATTGCGCTGGCTGTGGCTTTCGGCATTTTATAATAGCCCTTCATTATATTATAGCCTCGGGCTACAAATTCACCGGTAACATTATCCTCACATTCCTCGCCTGTTTCGGGATTAATGATTTTACACTCAATTTCAGGTAAAGCTCGTCCGACAGTTGCAACTCTGACATCAAGAGGATCGTCCGTACTGCTCATTGTGCATCCGGGAGAAGCCTCAGTCTGTCCGTAAACTATGGTAATTTCCGTCATATGCATTTTATCGACAACATCCTGCATAACGCTTATGGGACAGGGTGAGCCTGCCATAATTCCCGTTCTCATATGTGAGAAATCTGTTTTCGGGAAATCATCATGTCCGAGAAGAGCAATAAACATTGTGGGAACACCGTGGAAGGCTGTGATTTTTTCATTATTTATGCAAGCGAGTGCGGGCTTCGGAGAGAAATAAGGAAGCGGCATAAGAGAAGCTCCGTGAGTCATTGATGCCGTCATGGCAAGCACCATACCGAAGCAATGGAACATAGGAACCTGAATCATCATACGGTCTGCCGTTGAAAGATCCATTCTGTCACCGATACACTTGCCGTTGTTTACGACATTGTGGTGAGTGAGCATAACACCCTTGGGGAAGCCTGTTGTTCCCGATGTATACTGCATATTGCATACATCGTCCTTATCAACCTGTGAAGCATAACGGTATACCTCTTCAACAGGCACACTCCTGCCTTTTTCTATTGCTTCATCCCATGTCATACAGCCGTCCATTGAAAAGCCGCAGGTTATGACGTTTCTCAAGAAAGGAAGACGCTTTGCATGAAGGGGCTCACCGCTTTTATTGGTTGCAAGCTCGGGACAAAGCTCCTTTACTATTGCGGCATAATCGGAATCGCGGTATTTATCTATCATTATAAGCGTGTGCGTATCCGACTGTCTGAAAAGGTATTCAGCCTCATGGATTTTATAAGCGGTGTTTACAGTTACAAGAACAGCACCGATTTTTGTTGTTGCCCAGAAGGCTATATACCACTGAGGAATATTTGTTGCCCACACTGCAACATGAGTGCCGGGACGAACACCCATTGCAATAAGGCTTCTGGCAAAGGTATCAACATCGTTACGGAACTCGGAATATGTCCTTGTATAATCAAGAGTTGTATACTTGAAGGCTATCTGATCGGGAAAAGCTTCACACTGTGCATCAAGAACCTGAGGGAAGGTAAGATCTATAAGCTGTTCCTTTTTCCAGATAAATCTTCCGTCCCCCGCTTTATTGCGGTATAAATGATTTTTATTCTTTTTAGGATTTCCGAACGCCTTCATATGCGACTCAAAGAAGGTGAGGATTGCTTCATAATCATCAATTTCAGGAAGCCACAAGGGATTCCACTCAAGACAGACAAAGCCGTTGTAATTTACGGAACGAAGGGCGTTTATCATATCCGATACGGGAAGCACGCCCTCTCCGATAAGAACAGGTGTGCCGTCACTTGCAGCATCGTTAAGTTTAACGGACTTTACATATGCACCGAGATTTTTGATTGTGAGCTCCGCCTCTTCTTTTCCGATAAAATATGTAGCATACATATTCCAGCATGCAGCAAGGCTGTCTCTTGCAAATTTATCAAGAGTTTCACAAAGCACGGATGTATCGGCAAACAAGCCGTCTGTTTCAATGAGAATTATTACATTCTTTTCATCTGCAAATGCGGAAATCTCATCAATAAATTTTTGTGCGGCTTCAAGATTTTTTTCCGCAAAAAGCTTTACATAGGAAACATTTATATCAGATGCGGTTTCAATTATTTCCTTGGCAGTATTTATGTTGCTGACAAAGTTTTCTTCATCGGAAATATCAAAAGGAATATCAAGCTGTGAAATTGCAATACCTGTATTGAGGAGCTTTCTTTTTGTAGAAGCGGCTCCCGCCTTTGTGAAGGAGGGCTTTTCTCCCCTGAAGCAGTTTTTATTTATATCATAGATTTCAACGGCATTGAATTTCTGTGCTTTTGCAAGAGTAAGATATTGTGAAAGAGACATATCCTCCATATATCTTGTTGAAAAAGAGAGTTTCATTATCTGTTCTCCTCAAATGCAATTTTATTAAGAGCATTAAGATATGCCTTGATGCTTGCACCTATAACGTCGGTGGAAATACCGCTTCCCGAATAAAGCTTGCCTGAATCCGAGCGAAGCTTTACAAGCGCCTGTCCCATAGCCTCTCTGCCCTCTGTAACGGACTGAATCTGGAAATCGTCAAGCTCAAAATGGTGTCCTACAACCTGCTCTATGGCAAGGAAAGCGGCATCAATGGGGCCGTCTCCCACATATACACCCTTTAAGACTTTGCCGTCCTTTTCTATTGAAAGGTTTGCTGTTGCGGTAATTATATTACCTGCATTTATTACATAGCTTATAAGACGGTAGGTTGAGGGAACCTGCATTGCAGCTGTTGCAATTATGGCTTCAAGCTCTTTTGTTCCGAAATATTCCTTGTTCTCGGCAACCTTTATAAATTCCTCATAAACCCTTGCCTGATCCTCGGGACTTAATTCATAGCCGATTTTCTGAACAGCGGCGGCAACGGTTGAAAAATCGTCATTTTTGTGAAGCTCAATTTCCTTGTCGCTTCTTATAACACCGTCATAGGGTGACTCCTTTTCGGTGTCCTTTGCAATTATATTATTAATTTTCTCACAGACATTTTTAAGTGTCGCAGTCTTTATGCCTGTCATAACACCCAGCTTTTCACCCTTAACGGAAAGAAAAGCGGAAATGCTTTCTATTTTAAGATAACCCGACTCAATAACTGTGGTCTTTATGCCGTCAACACCGTTTTTCAGTGCCTCACTTACACAGGCGGCGGACATATTGATGGCATCACTGACATCAACAAGCACCTTGACATTTTTAAGCTCTTCACAGCTGTCATATATATCCTTAATAAATACAGAAAAATCCTCTGCATCGGCAATGCCGGCATCATCGCACAGTGTTACTGTGTCGGCACCTGCCTTTACGGCTTCATTTATTGCTTTATAAAGAAATTCTCTTTCAGCTCTTGTGGCATCAACTGCAGTAAATTCTACTGAGGGTGCAAGTGTCTTTGCGATTGATACAAGCTCATTGATTTTTTCAAGCATTTTATTGGGCTTGAGGGAACAGATATATTCCATTCCTGCGGGAGACACGGGCAGAGCAACATTAAGAACAGGCTTTTTCGCATCCTTAAGACTGTCTGCGGCAACAGCTACAGACTCCTTTGAAAAGCCCACGGGAACACTCAGTGCAGATTTTTTTACCACACTGGCAATGTTTTTAATAAGCAGAACATCCGCTTTTTCATTTTTGATTGCAGGAAGCTCAATCACATCGGCACCCAATTTATCAAGCTGCTTTGCGGCTTCGGTTTTTTCTCTGAAGCTTAAAGGTGCGTTTATTGCTGTTAATGTTTTGTCGGTTACAAATATTTTTTTCATTTTCCTACTCCTTAAAAATAAAATCCCTGAAACATAAGTTTCAGGGACGAAAAATTTTCCGCGGTACCACCCTATTTACTGAAAAATCAGCCACTCTCAAGACTCATATAAGCCTTTGGCCATGATAACGGGACCATCCGCAATTCCCTATGCACCGAAAAAGGCTTTGAGGAACCGTGCTCCGATACGAGACAAACCGTAAAATTTGTTACCGCCTCACACCAAACGCGGCTCTCTGAAAACAACCCTGAACGGTCTTAATATCTTCACTGCATTTTTATGATAAATGAAGTATACTAAAAACCTTTCTTGAAGTCAAGCATTTTTGACAAGAGAAATTATGAAAAAAATACAACGGATTTATTAATAAAAATAATCAATATACATTTTCAATATGAATTTGTTATTAATTTTTATAGTGCTCTTTCAGTCTTTTATATTCTTCATCGGTGATTTCAATAAATCTTCCGTGCTTAAAGCCATAGGGGAAGGAAAACTCACTGTCTGCCCTTCTGAAATGTGCATCCCCTGCCGATGAAGATACAAAGGGCACATATCCCATCTGCTCCTTGGGACATCCGAAGAAGTCAAGCATAAGACACCATCTGCCGTCAGGAAGTATATAGGTTGTTGCCCCCTCATAAGAGCCGCCGTTTGTATAATATCTTACAAGTGCATCAAATTCATCATCGTGGGTGAAGGGCCCCGTGATGCAATCGGAGGTCTCGTGCATATTGCCGGAGGGATTATTCGCATTTTTATAGAAGAAGTGCCATACTCCGCCGTGTTTCATAAGATGGGAATCAAGAATTTCATTATCCTTTGTAAAGAACAGCTCGGGATAGGAAAACTTCTTGAAATCCTTGGTTTTCGTATAATAAATGGACATATGCTCGAAACCGTCCTCTCTTACGGTTGAGCCCCAGTGTATAAGATATTCCCCTGTTTCGTCATTATATGTAATCTCAGGTGCCCACAGGCATCCGAAATCGTCCCGACCGAAGAAAAGGAGCTTCTGCTCGCTGAAATTTATAAGATCATCCGTTTCCCAATAGGATAAGCATTTACTGCCGTTGTGATTGATGTCCTTCCAATCAACATTATAATTTTCATCCATTCTTTTTACGATGCACAAATCTGTTGCAAGAATGGAAAATTTACCATCGGCACGCCTTATTATCTCTATGTCACGGACACCGCCCGTACCGAGAGTGCTTGTCAGCACAGGCTTTCCGTCATTCAGTTTCTCCCAATGAAAGCCGTCCTTTGAAACAGCAAAATACACCTGTTCGCCGTCAACAGTCACTTTTTCACGGAAATGAACACTTAAATATGGCATAGCTTTCTCCTTTACTTTACAATCCAGCCTTCAAGAATTGCTTTGGAGGAAAGACCTACATTCTGGTCAACTGCTTTTCCGTCCTTGAATTTTATAAGCGTGGGGATAGAAACAATTCCGTATGCCGCCGCAATAGCCGGCTCATCGTCAACATTGACCTTGCAGAATGTGATTTCGGGATGCTCATCCGATAATTCTTCAACGATGGGAGCAATCATTTTACAGGGACCGCACCACTGTGCCCAGAAATCAAGAATTACGGTATTTTTGCTTTCTGTTACAATTTCCTTGAAATTATTATGGTCTACTTTAATTACTGACATATATATTCTCCTTAATCCTTTGTTTTATAGTAAAGCATACAATGGCAATAGCCTTCAAAATCGGGATCCGCTATCTGCTCACGGAATTCCTTGCATATGCATTTATACTCATCAAGCTTCGGAAGTCTGCAGGGGCAATAGCCGTCCTTGAGCTTCAGTCCCTCTTTTATTCGGGCAACAACCTCTTTATCGGGGTTTAATTTTACTGCCATAATATCACTCCTTATATTTGATTTTACATTATATTTTAAGTTTATGTCAATATTTTATTCATCAAACCAACTGAATACACACTGTGCAAATTCAAAGCGCTTAGTATCTGCAAGCAAAAACTGTCGGGTGCCCGAAAGGACACCCGACATAAACTTGTGTTTATAACTGTTTTACATAATTCCGCCGAAAAGCTGAGTGATATTTGAAATAATTCTGTAGAACCAGTTTACAAACTTCTGCCAGAATGTGAGGTTTTCTTCTTCAACAGGAGAATCTGTTACACAGAAGGACTCACAGTTATAGGGAGCATTTGCAGTTGTTGAAACTGTGCAAAGAATGTACTTTCCTACATCACCTTCGGAGAGAGTATAAGAGGATGTACCTGATGCAAGTCTTACACCGTTTCTGTAATCATCATCGGGAGAATCCATTCTGTACCACTCGAACCAGAGATACTGTGTTGCATCTGAAGGAATGTTGTTGACAACAATGTAAAGTGACTTTCCGACCTGTGCGGTTCCTGTAAAGTCGATAACAACATTAAGCTCTGAGGGAATAACAGTGAGAGTGATATACTCAACGATTGTTGCATAGTTCTGAGTGTTGAAGGGAGTGAATACTACCTTATAAACATCAGAGAAGGTACCTATCTGAGTGGGTGTGCTTGTGGGATTTTCCATTGAGAACACACCGTATTCAACGCCTTCGAAGGATGATGTGAATACTGTTGTGGAAAGTCTCTGTCCGTAGCCTACAGTACCGGATGTGGGAAGAACAACACTCTTATATCTTGCCTTGAGGATTTCAACAGTGAGAGAAGGATTGAGAAGTCTCAGTTCATAGTTCTCTGCCTTTGCACCGGCAAGTGCGGGCATTGTGAACTTAACGGACTTTACACCTGCATTTTCATTGTCTATAGTACCCTGAATGGGGAACTGACCTTCAAGGAAGACATCGTTACCGCTGTCTGCGGAATAAAGGTTTGTGATTGCAGAGAAGTTTACATTTACATTAAGATTTCCTGCTTCATATTCTCTGTTTTCGGCAATAGCCTCAACATAAGCGGCACGCTTATTTACAGTAACCTTGCCGTTCTTGTAAATGAAGTCGTAGTTATCGCTTTCAAATGCACCTGTAAGAACTATATCATACTGACCGACATTGCTGCCTGCGGCATATGAGCAGTTCATAAGAACATATCCGTCAACAGAATTCTTTATGGTATCTGCACCTGTGAGACCTGTTACGCTGTAGTAATATGTGGGCTCGATGTCACCGTATACTACTGTGAAGTTTGCTGCTGTGATTGTAACAACAGTCTTGAGAATTTCAAGCTCTACTTCATATTCAACCTGTGCATAGTTTGCGGTGTCATCGGGAGTGTAAACTGCAGTATATGTATGAACACCTGCACCGGGAACATCGTTTGCAACATTAGCATCCCAAGCCCAACGGCTGTCGCCGAGAGAAATTGCATTGAGAGGTCTTGCACTGTCATAGTAGAGAACAGCTGTCATGGGGATGGGATAGAAAGGTGTTGCCTTGAGAATTTCTACGGTAAGACCTTCAAGATTTGTAAGCTCAAGAGTATAGTTATTTGCCTTTGAGCCTGTAAGAGCTACGCCTGAAACGGTAACATTTCTGATACCTGCCTTATAGTTATCAATAGCACCAATTACCGAAGCCTCGTCAACATATACAAAGCCCTCGTCACCGCTTGCCATTGAGTTTGCCTGAGGCTCAAAGCTGAGATCAACATAATAGTTGTTTTCTTCATATGTTCTTGCAACGGGAACTACCTTAATAAGAAGAGTTCTCTTTGTAATGTCTGCCTTTGCATCATTACTCATTGAAACAAGAAGCTCATAGTTTTCAGCAGCCTCACCCTTAAGCTGAGCATTATTGATGAATACATCTATATCTGTTCCTACCTCTGATGAAGCAAAATAGTATATTGCGGCATCTTCATCAAATGAAACATCATCAAATATTCCGCCTGTCTTTTCACATGCACCATACTGCTCTGTAACCTTTGCAGAGGCAGTTCCTGTGCCGTCATATACCTTATCGAGAACCTCAACATTTACATAGTAGGGAGCGGGAGTGATAACAAGAGTACCTATCTTGTAGTTTGCAACGGGTGAATAGATATATTGACCTGTTTCTTCATCATAGGTGTTGCCGTTTGCATCTGTTTTGATAGTCATATCTGCAATTCCGTCGGGAGTTGCAATATCAATTGTAACAGTGTAATAACCGACTGTTGTGGGAGCTTTTGTTGAGCCGTTGTACTTAACGGTAACTCCGCCGACTGCAGCAGAAGCAAGGCTGTTATTATCTCTCTGGAACTCTACATAGTGAGGCTGTGCATTGTAGGTATATTCTGCATCGCCAAGATATGCATTAAGTCCCGAAAGGTCAAAGTATGTATCATACTTATCTGCTGTGAGAATTGTCTCAACCTTTGTAAGAGAGGGAGCGATAACTGTTGTTACATAGGTCTTTTCACCTGTATAAGGAGCATTTGCTATAGCCTTTACGGTGAGAGCCTGAAGTTTGTGTGCATCTCCGAGAGTGATTTCGGCACCTGTACCAATCTGTGTACCGCCCTCATTATACCATACGATAGTGTAAACACCGAGAGTGTCGGGATCAAGTCCTGATACGTCAACGGTAAGCTTTTCACCGACCATAGGAATACCTGTAACTGAAAGAGAACCGACAACGGGCTTCTTGTTTACGGTAAGAGCAACATAAAGACCTGTTACTGCGTTGTAGTTATTTGAATCTGTGGGAACAAATGTTACTGTGTAAATAGTGTAAGCCTCTGCTCTGTATGCGGGAGTGGTTGAAGCTGAATCGTAGAGATATTTACCTGTTACACCGTTTTCAACAGCACCGCCTGTGAAGATGGCATCACCGAGAGTCTGTCCGTGAACGATTGCCGCTGTGGGAAGAGCTGTTACCTTGGGAGTTGCCTTGATAACAGTGATTGTTCCGTGCTGAACGGAAACAGTATAGTTATTGAATACCGCACCCATTACATCAACGGTTATGGGATAGCCTTCGGTATTAACGGGAGAATTCTTCTGATAGGTTGTGTCAACCTTGATTGCACCGGAGGAAACAACATCGTCTACTGTTTCATTTCTCTTTGCACCGACAACTGTAAATGCTTCGGAAATGTTTGCGGGAACGGCACTGCCGTATTCAAGTGTGATGTCATCAGCCTTGATTACAAGCTGAGCTTTAGTAACCTTAAGTGTACCCTGAACTGAGGTTACGGAGTAGTTTGCAGATGTTGTAAAGTTGGGAGCTGCCTTGATATAGTAGGAGCCAACCTGATAGTTGTCGATATATCTGAAATCTGTTGAATATTCGAATGTGGGAGCCGCACCGTTGGAGGTTATATCCTCTATTGTGTCTGTGCCCACAAGAAGTGATTCATCATATGTCACCTTAACGGTGGATGCATTGGGAACAAAGTTGTCACCGTATACTGCAGTTGCATCCTGAACCGTGAATGTGATAAGTCTGGGAGTTACGGTAATCACACCGTTTGCGGTTGTAAAGGAGTAGTTTCCGTTTACATCAACAAAGTTGGGAGCGGAAATTTCTACGGGATAGCCGCCTGCAACAACGGGTGAGCCCTTCTGATATGTTGTATGGGGAGTGATGTTACCTGATGTTGTAACACCGTCTATGCTAAAGGAGGGATCAAGGTCAGCCTTGTAGGTGTATGCTGTGATATTGGGAACATTGTCACCGTAGGAAACGGAGCCTGTGTAGGAAATAACAACAGGTGTTACCTTGACCTTGATTGCAACATCAACTGTCTTGATGTCATAGTTTTCGTTGTCAACGGGCACGAACTCTGCCTTATATGTGCCGACATTGACAGTGGGATTTATTGATTTGTCAGCCCAACGCCAAGAACCATCTACAGCAGAGGTTGTACCTGTAAGCTCAACATCCTTAAGAGTTCTTGCTCTCTGATAGTACATCTCTTCAACAACGGGAGTTGTTACAGCGGGAACAGCCTTATTGATTTTAACAAGAAGCTTATCGCCTGTTGAATAGGTAACTGTTGCGAGATAGTAGTTGGAGCTTGCACCGCCTGTGATAAGCTCTGAAACTGCATTCTTTGTGATACCGTTTACTTCTCTTGTTCCTGCTTTATTGTCGGTAAGACCGCCCTGTGCAGTAAGGAAACGGACATCATCGACACCGAACTTACCTTCTGAAATTTCAAAGGTTACGTTTACATTGAAGTTATCGGGAGCATATGCTCTGTCTGTTGCGGTGGCAACAACACTTAATGCTCTCTTGTTGACAGTGAGAACACCCTCTTCATTTACTTCGGGACCGTAAACATAGGTATATGCATAATTTCCGAGAACTGCGGGAACATCAGTGAAGGTTGCACGGATGTAATATGTATCTGCGAAAATCTCACCTGCAACATAAGGAACATATTTGCCTGTTGCCGAATTGAGAATCATATAGTTCAAAGCCTTGCCTATTGTCTGCTTTACAGCATCAGTATCGTCACTTCCCACAAGACCTCTGATTGTTACAGAATAAGGAATTTCAAAATTCTCATTTCCGTAAATTACACTTGCACCGTTGGGTATAATTTCAAGAGGAGCCTGTGTTACGGTAAAACGAACATTGAACTGTGTTGCCTTATAGTTCTTTGCGAGAATCTCTGAGGTATATGTGGGTGTCCAGGTAATTGAAACTACCTGATTTTCTCCCGCATTCTTAAATGAAGTGCCGTCAGAAACATTGGTGAAGGAGAACTTACCTGTTACATTTTTATCGTTTGCAATTCCCTCACCTGCATAGGTATCAAGAAGAAGAACCTCACTGAGCTTCTTTCCGTACTGATAGGTTATATCAGTGGGAAGATTACCTCTTTGAATTTCTGCCTGGTCAATGATGAGAGTGAAGTTATATTCAAGACCGTATCTGTTCTTATTTGTATTGGGGTTTTTATCGTAGGTTATACTTTCTGCAATTTTCAGCGTTACCTGATATGTACCTGCATTTGTGGGCAGCTGACCGGCTTCGCTTGATTCCGCAATACCTGCAGCATTGGTGCCGCTGTATGCATATGTTATATCAATAAGATTATCTGAAGCAAAATCAATATTATATTCGCTTGTAAGGTCCGCTTCTCTTGTGGATTCAAGAATCTGAAGACCGAGGTCTGATGCCTTAATGGGATAGCCTGTATATGTTGTTGAAGCAACATTGGAGGAGCCGACCTTTGCCTTGATTGAGGATGCATCAAGTCTTGCATAGTCAACGAAAATGTAGATGGGGCCGTTGTTGGCGGGAGCTGCATTTTCAGTTGTTGACTGAGACGAGAAGTTCTTGAAGGTAGTACCCCTGTTTGCAAGAGACACTACATTATAAGCGGAGAATTCCGAGGTGGGAGTTGCGTAGTTAAGACCGATGAGCTTCCAATAATAGCTGTTGTTTGACTCAGCACCCGATTTATATGTAAGTTTTGCATCGGGAGTTTTTGTGAGAATTGTTGAAGCCTTAACACCGTTAAGTTCAACAAGATTCTTGACAACATTAGTACCGTCAAGAAGAGGACAGTATGAATATCCGACATAACCTTCATCGCTGACAACAGAGGTATCAATTGCACTTCTGTTGGAATCCTTCCAATATCTGTAAACAATGTGAACTCTGTTTGAACCGGCAAGAGCTCCGCGGTTCAATGCAGCAGGAATTTCGTTTATATTGTATTTACACTCTGTTTTGTAGCTGTTGTGTGCCTCATCTATAAAGGTACCTTCAGAAACACTCTCGGGAACCTGTGTATGACGATCACGAAATTGCTTCATATATTCAACCATAGCAGTTGCAGATTGAATCATACCATTTGCAGTGAGAACTGCACCCTTTCTGTAGGTAATATTACCTTCAGAATTGTTCATACAAGCATCAGTCGGAGTTGAAATCGTACCGTCGGGCATCACGGGAATCACTCCTGATGTCGTGAAAATACCGGCAGAGTAAAGGAACTGTTTACCTGAGCCTTCATCTTCAACAGCCTTGTCATCGGTTATATTCGCATCATGAACGATTGAACCGCCTGACATAGTAACCAAACCGTTAGAAGCAACACCAAATGCAACAGATGTCAGAACTGCTTTACCGTCTGACTGACTACCACCATAAGTATCTCTTGCATGATATGTATTAGAGGTTACATTAATTTCAGATGAATCCTTTACTGTGACAGCACCGCCATAAACACCGTAAGCAAAAGCAACAGAGTCGGTATATCCGCCTGAGCTACCGGAAGCATAAGTAGCCCTTGAAATGGCAGTAATGTTCATTTTAACATCATTCAAAACACAGCTTGCAGATACTGATGTGTTATTAACACCTGTAGCACCCGTGGCAACCTGGGAACCATTTTTGCTGGTCAAACTACCACCGGTATTGATTTTATCATACTCCAATTGGGCATTTACTGAAATATTGACACCCTTGTTTATTGTAAGTGCACCCTCGTTGTGAACAGCCTCAAGTGAACAATATGCACATTCACGAACAACAGATGTCGTCAAACCGGATCTTGCATTATTCAAGTAAATTGAAGAAGATACCGTTGAATTGGGAGTTGTTGTGGCACCGGCATAAATATTAAGAGTGCCCTTATTGTGAATTGCATAAACATAAGGAAGCTGCCAAGCACCTGCAACATCCTTGTCATCACTCAAAGGTCTGTCAAACTTGATAGTCTTACCGTTCATAAACAGATTGACGGTAATTCCTTCAGGGATAACAATACCGGTAATACCGTTTGAGAACTGACGATTGGAATTATCCGTAAAATTAATATCACCGTTTAAGGTCATATCAACAACAGTTCCTGCTGAATAACCGGCAAGTGTACTATTGATTGTTGCCACAGAAGTACCGGCAGGAACTGCATAGGCTTCCGCTGCTGATGCTTCAGGGAAAATATCAACTGAAAGATTGGGGAGAACAGAAAGGGATAATACCACAGCAAGAAGCATTACAAATACTTTAGCCGTGATTTTTACAAATCTGCTCTTTGATGAATTATTATGCACAATAATTCCTCCTCGTTTAATTTGTTGCTGTAAAAATGTTATACCATAGGCATATAATTATACAGATTGATTATAATATTTCAAAAGTAAACTGTCAATGATAAACACGAAAGTTTTTCGATGTCGGAATTTTTTTTATCAAAATGACAAATTTCCGCAATATGTTTTATTGAGTTTAACAAAATAAAATCAAAGGCCGATTAATTTTTACTTGAATGAGATGCATATATATGTTAATATAATTATTTAGTAATATATTTTTTATTTTACGGTGATAAACTATGTTTTACTTTTCATCTGATGAAAAACAGAGAATTAAAATTCTCAGAAGCTTCAGAAAATCAGGTGTATCAATCCCCTGCCCCGATGCAGTGTTGATTGACAAATCTGCACTGATAGGAGAAGGAACAGTAATTCTTACAGGAACGGTAATAAAAGAAGGCTGTCAGATAGGAAAGAACTGCATTATCGGGCCGAACACGGTGCTTTATAAAACAAAGGTGGGAAACGGCTGTACCTTAAACAGCGTTCAGGCTGAAGAAGCTCTGATAAAGGATAATGTAACGGCAGGTCCCTTTGTTCACCTTCGTCCCAAAGCAGTGCTGGAAAATAAGGTCCACTGCGGAAATTTCACGGAGATTAAAAATTCAACCATAGGAGACGGAACTCATATTTCTCACCTGACCTATGTGGGAGATTCGGATGTGGGAAGCGGCGTTAATTTCGGCTGCGGTGTTGTAACGGTAAATTTCAACGGAAAAGAAAAAAACCGATGCAAAATAGGTAATAATGCCTTTATCGGATGCAACACAAATCTTATAGCTCCCGTAAATATCGGGGAGAGGGCATACACGGCGGCAGGCTCAACAATAACAGAAGATGTCCCTGCAGACGCTCTTGCAATCGCAAGGCAAAAACAAACAAACAAAGAAAATTGGGTAATACGAAATAAACCTTACAGAGAAAAAAACAGCTTGGAGAAATAAAAATGTCATTTTTTAAAAAAAAGGAAGCATCAAACAACACCTTTGCGGGAAAGCCTGAATTTATTATTGCAGGACTTGGAAATCCCGGCAAAGAATATGAATATTCACGGCATAATGCAGGCTTTTTATGTCTTGATATACTCTGCAACAAATACGGCTTTAAAACGGACAGAGTAAAATACAGAGCTCTTACGGCAACTGTTATGATTGAAGGTCACCCCTGTCTTGTTATGAGACCGCAGACCTATATGAACAGTTCGGGTGAAGCCATAAAGGCGGCGGCGGATTTTTATAAAATTCCGCCTGAAAAGGTTATTGTTATATATGATGACATATCTCTTCCCACAGGAACGCTTCGAATCAGAAAGAAGGGTTCCGCAGGCGGTCACAACGGAATAAAAAGCATCATATGGCAGTTGAATTCCGATGTCTTCCCAAGGCTGAAAATCGGTGTAGGCGACCGCAAGGACAAGGATGATGACCTTAAGGACTATGTTCTGGGAAGATTTTCAAAAGAGGATATGGATATTCTCAAAAAAACAATGGAAAAAGCAGTTGAGGCTCTTTCATACATACTTGACGGAGATACCGACGGCGCCATGAGCCGTTACAACGGGTGAAGAATATGTCCTGTTTTTCAGAATTTTTCAGCAAATCCGCTGAATTCTCAAGCATCCGCTATAATCTGAATAAGAGTAATTTTCCTTTCGGTGTTTTAGGGCTTCCGCCTACGCCGAAAGCATTACTCATACACACACTGTGCGAGGAAAGCGAGCACGGTGCTGTGGTGCTTGTACCGGATGATGCAACGGGAGAAAAGCTCTGCACTGACCTTACGGCTCTGGGCTCATCAGCAGTCACTTACCCTGCAAGAGATTTTAACTTCTATTCCGTGGAAACAAGCTCAAAGGAATATGAACAAAAAAGACTGGGCGCTTTGGCAAAAAAGCTTTCGGGGGAATGCAAAATTCTCATTCTTTCCGCTGAAGCGGCAATGCAGAAGATTTTACCGAAGGATGAGCTTCTTGACCGAATATTCACAATTTCAGTGGGACAGGAAATTACAACGGACGAAATAAGAAAAAAACTTATAAAATGCGGATATTCTGCCTGTGACACGGTTGAAGGACACGGACAATTTTCTCTTCGCGGCGGCATACTCGATATATACCCCTGTAATCTTGAAAATCCCGTCAGAATTGAATTCTGGGGTGATGAAATAGACACAATTTCCTTCTTTGACACTCTTTCTCAGAGAAGAACAAGCACAGTTTCAAGCATCTCACCTGCTCCTGCAACGGAAATTATAATTGATGACACAGATGCTCTGGCAAATAATCTTGAACAGCTTGCGAAATCCGTCAGAACAAAAAATGCGGCAAAGGTCAAGGAATTTCTCAGAAAGGACACAGAGCTTTTAAGAAACGGAATTATCCCCGGCTGCTGTGACAAATATCTTCCTGCGGCATATTCCTCACTCCAATCCCCTCTTGACTATTTTCCCGAAAGCCTGCTTCTCGTATGCGAAACCGCCTCTGTTAAGGAGCATGTGAACTCTCAGGAAAAAATGGCAATAACAGAGCTGAGAGAGCTTTTCCTTGACGGAGAGCTTTGCAAGGGGCTTGATGATTTTTATGCTTCAGCATCCGAGATTTTCTCCTTCTACACAAAAAGAAAAACCGTTTACATTGATAACTTTGCAAGAGGAAGCTTTGACACACCCGTAAAGGACCTTATAAACTATCATATAAATCAGTCTTCCCCGTGGGACGGCTCTTACAGTTTTCTTACCGAGGATATTGAAATACCTCTAAAAAACAAATATACCGTAGTTGTTTTTGCGGGCACCGCGAAAGCGGCGGAGACAATATATCAGGATTTATCGGAGGACGGCTTCAATGCGGTTTTTTCTCACGATATTCCCGATAAGCTTATTGAAGGAGCAATAAATGTTTTACCGGGGGCACTGACCTCGGGAATTGAATATCCCACAGGCAAGCTTCTTGTGACAAGCTATGGCAGACACGCTAAATCCTCAAGAAAATCCGTTAAAAAGCATTCAAAAGCCGCAAACATTTTCAATTCTCTGGAAGAACTGCACGCGGGAGACTATGTTGTTCATGAGCAACACGGAATAGGTATATTCAGAGGAATTGAAAAGGTTAAGGTAAACGGCACAACACAGGACTATATAAGAATTCAGTATGCGGGAAGCGGCGAGCTGTTTATTCCCGTTACAAAGCTTGACCTTATAACAAAATACATCGGCCCTCACGATGAAAATTCAGGACATACGGTAAAGCTGAACAGACTCGGCACTCACGAATGGGAACGAACAAAAAACAAGGTGCGTTCTGCAGTTAAGGATATTGCACAGGAATTAATAAAGCTTTATGCCGAAAGACAGAACAGCACCGGTTTTCCCTTCTCTCCCGACATTGATATGCAGGGGGATTTTGAACAGCGCTTTGAGTTTGACGAAACCGATGACCAGCTTAGATGCATATATGAAAAAAAAAGGGATATGGAAAAGCCCTGTCCCATGGACAAACTTCTCTGCGGAGATGTGGGCTTCGGCAAAACAGAGGTTGCACTTCGTGCCGCCTTCAAATGCATATGCGACGGCAAGCAGGTTGCAATTCTCGTTCCCACTACAATTCTTGCCTTACAGCATTACAGAACAATTCTTCACCGTTTTGAAGGCTTCCCCATTGAAGCGGATATGCTCTGCCGTTTCAGAAGTCCCAAGCAGCAGAAGGATATTATAAAAAGAATAAAGGAAGGCAGTATTGATATTATCAGCGGAACCCACCGCGTTATATCAAAGGATGTTGAATTCAAGGATTTGGGACTTCTCATAGTTGACGAGGAGCAGCGATTCGGAGTTCTCCAGAAGGAAAAGCTGAAAGAAAAATTTCCGAATGTGGATGTTCTCACCTTATCCGCAACCCCCATTCCCAGAACTCTCAATCTTGCACTTTCGGGAATACGCGACCTTTCCGTGCTTGAAGAAGCACCTATGGACCGCCATCCTGTACAGACCTACATCATAGAGCATGATATGGGCATAATTTCACAGGCTATTTCAAAGGAGCTTCGCCGAGGCGGTCAAGTATACTATCTTCACAATAACACTAACGATATTGATAAAACTGTCACTGAGCTGAAAAAGTTTTTCCCTGATGCCGAAATAGATATTGCTCACGGGAAAATGGACGAAAAGGACCTTTCTGACGTCTGGAAAAGACTGACGGAGGGTGAAATTGACATACTTGTCTGCACCACAATTATTGAAACAGGTGTTGATATTCCCAACGCAAACACGCTTATAATTGAAAATGCAGACTGCATGGGGCTTTCACAGCTTCATCAGTTAAGAGGACGCGTGGGCCGTTCAACAAGGCGTGCAAGTGCATATTTCACATTCCGTCCCAATAAACAGATTTCCGAAATTGCAGACAGAAGACTTTCCGCCATAAGAGAATTCACACAGTTCGGTTCAGGCTTCAAAATTGCTATGAGAGACCTTGAAATAAGAGGTGCGGGAAATCTTTTGGGGGCACAGCAGCACGGACATCTTGCCGATGTAGGCTATGATATGTATATGCAGCTTCTGAGTGAAGCTGTCGAACAGCTGAAAAATTCAAAGGAGCCCGAATTAAAGCCCAAAACCTGTCAGATTGATATTCAGTGCGATGCCTTTGTCCCTGAAAGCTATATCACAAGCTATCAGCAGCGTATCGCAATGTACAAGAGAATTGCAAACATAAAAAACGAAGAGGATTATTCCGATGTCCTTGACGAGCTTATTGACCGTTGGGGTGAGCCCCCCGAGAGTGTTATGGGACTGATGAGAATTCCCCTTTACAAAATGACGGCAATAAATCACAATATAAAGAAAATCACCGAGCAGAATAAATTTGTTCACCTCTATACAGACAAAATCAATCCCGAAATAATGAAAAAGCTGTCTGTTATGAAGGGCAGAGTTATGTCCGAAAACGGCTACAATCCCTGCTATCACATCCGTATTGCAGGCAATGCGGTCAAAACTCTTGATGAAATTGTCAGAATACTGAATAAGGATTAAGCACGGTACTATGCTTCGAGTAAAACGTTTTTTTACTGTCTCCTCCTTTACACTGCTGTTTTCGTATATAATGCTTATGCTGACAGGGGAAAGAACGGTGACAGCAGCTTTTATCGTCTGTGTTATTTTCACAATTATTTATTCTGCCAGAAAAAGCTTATATGCAAAGCATATGCTGATAATTTCCGCATTTATTGCACTGTCACTGCTCATGTTCACTCTGAATGAATACTCGGTCAGATATGCTCTTCGTTTCACAGGTGAAGACAAATTGGTTTACGGCACTGTTTCAGCGTGTTCGGATAATTATATACTGTTGAAGGATGCGACTTGCGAAGATAAAATTATACTCGGAAAAATAAACATATACACAGAAAATGAAATTGCTCTTTCATCGGGTGATAAAATCAGCATAGAATTAAATGAGCTGTTTTCTACCGCATCTGACGGCTTATACCATTATCACACCCTGTCCGAAAGAGATTATCTCACGGCATTTGCCGACGAAAAAACAATTACCGTACACTCATCCCACAGGCCTTGGTTTATAATTTTTTCCGAATTAAAGGAAAATACGGAAAAAAGATTTTTCAACAATCTTCCTTCGGAAAAAGCGGGAATTGTCACGGCACTTATAACAGGTGATAAAAGCACATTTTCCTCCGAATTGAAAAACTCACTGAAATATTCAGGTGCGGCTCACATTTTTGCCGTTTCGGGAATGCACCTTTCAATATGGACAAGCCTTTTCTTTATATTTTTCAAACGAAGAGCAAGGTCAAAATTCCTTCCAAATGCGGCGGCTATGCTGTTCGTTGCATTCTATTGCATATTCACAGGCTTTTCACCCTCTGTGCTTCGTTCGGGCATAATGCTTCTCTCGGTATTTGCCGCAAAGCTTATAAAAAAACAGGCAGACTCCCTGAATTCTCTGGGGCTTGCAGGAACGGTTCTTCTTATAAGCAATCCGTTTCTTGCAGGTAACATATCATTTCTCCTGTCCTTTATTGCGACCTTTTCCATGATTTTCTTTACTGATTACATAATTCCTGAGATCTCTTATAAAAGAATATTGCCGACATTTATTAAGAAACGCATCAGCGGTGTAATATCCGCTTTCGCAATATCTCTTGCGGTTATCATATCAACAATCCCCGTAACCTCCTTGTTTTTCGGATATGTTTCACTTTTGTCTCCCCTGTCATCCCTGTTAATGACACCCTTTGTACAGGGGGCTATGATTACGGGAACACTTGCGGCAGTTCTTCCCGATATAAGTGTTATTTCATCTTTTTTATGGAAAATTGCAGAATTTTTCACGGATGTAATTCTTTACATATGTAATTGCTTCACCGATACGGATATTGCAATTCAGTCCTCTCCCGCAAAGCTTATCATACCTTGGTTTATTGTTTCATTTTTCGTTACGGCTTTTGTCTTTATGAAATATAAAAACCGCACAAAGACCTTCTGCAGTGTTGCGGCGTGTGTTCTTATTTTGTGCATACTGACTGCGACAATAAATACAATAAACAAGGATAACATAACAATATACATTCCCGAAAATGTAAACGGAACCTCAATTTCCGTAGTGAAGCAATCGGCACATAAATCCGCGATTTTCGGTTGCGGCGGCACATACACAACAGCAGAAGAAACTGTAAAGCGACTGAATTCTCAAGGTATATTAAAAGCGGATTATCTTTTCATTCCGAGAAGTACAGCTACGGAAAGCAATAATTCGCAGTTTATCTCAAACAGCCTTCTTCCGAGAAATATAATTACCCTGTATGACGAAAAGTACACACAGCAAAGCACAATCCCTCTTTGGAAAGACACAAGGCTTTCTTCTGATGTCTCATCTGATAATGCGGTGGCACTGCTGGAAACAGACGGTATAAAAACCGTTATATGCACACTCCCCTCCTGCGACATCTCATTATGGGATGAAAAATATCTTTCGGGGGATATTTTCATAACAAGAAATGCAATTCCCGAAAATCTTGATACAAATAACTTTTCTGCCGTCATCATTATGACAGACAGGCAAAGTCTGAGGCTTCCCGACAATGCATATTCTACCGCAGACGGCGGCATTACAATTACCGTGAAAGGAGATCATTATGGCATTCACAGATGAGGATTCATTCTCTAAGATACTGAAAAACGGCACAGACAAAAATATTTTTCTTTTCATCGGCGATGATGACTATCTCAAGGAATTCTACTGTAATTCCCTTGTGACAAAAACCGTGGATGAAGCCTGCAAATTCTTTAATTTCCATAAGTATGAGGATGATGAAGCAGACCTTGATACCATATTCTCCGATGCAGACAATCTTCCTGTTATGAGCGATAAGACCTGTCTTTTGGTGAGGAACTATCCTCTGGACAAGCTTTCATCAAAGGAACAGACTGCATTTGAGGAGAATATAAAGAATATTCCCGAAACCACGGTTATGATATTCTATTTCAGTGCTTCGCTTCTTCCTGCAGGAAAAAATGCTAAATGGGACGCACTGACAAATATTTTCGACAGAAATGGAATTGTCGCAAGAATTGACCACAGAACTCCGTCAAAAATGGCAAAGCTTCTCGTTTCCCGTGCGAAAGACAGAGGAACCTCAATAGATTTCGAGACCGCCTTGTATCTTATTGACTGCGTTGGCGACGACCTGCAGATAATTCTCAATGAATTCAACAAAATATGTGCTTTCTCCTGCGGTGAGCCCGTCACAAAAGAAATGATAGACCTTACAGCCGCAAAAAGCGTTGAGGCTTCGGTTTTTGATATAAGCACAAGTATTTTTTCAGGAAACACGGATAATGCATTCAGAATTCTCAATGAGCTATTAAGACAAAAGGTTTCGTCAAGTTCAATAATAGGTGCACTTTCAACCGCTTATGTAAATGCCTACAGACTTAAGGTGGCATACAACTGCGTCAAGACACCTGAAGACTTTGCAAAGGTATTTCAGTATAAGGAAACAAAATATACCTTCGGAAAAATTGCACAGTTCGTAAAGAAAAGCAGGATTTCAGCAATCAGAAGAGCTCTTGATATATTATCCGAGGCGGATGTAAAAAGCAAAAGCACCGGTACATCCGATGATATTCTTCTGACTGAGCTTATTACCAATCTTGCATCTGTCAGGGAGTGACACTATGCTTCACACATCAAAAGCGGTTATAGTTGAGGGAAAATATGACAAAGCCAGACTGACATCTGTTATTGATGCACTTATCATAACGACAGACGGCTTCGGCATTTTCAACTCAAAGGAAAAACAGACCTTCATAAAAAAAACTGCATCCGAAAAGGGAATAATAATTCTCACTGATTCGGATGCGGCAGGCTTCAAAATAAGAAATTTTCTTAAAAACATCGTACCTGAAAACAAAATCACTCACGCTTATATTCCGGACATATACGGCAAGGAAAAAAGAAAAGACGCTCCGTCAAAAGAGGGCAAGCTTGGCGTTGAGGGCATTGATAATACAATTCTTGAAAAAGCGTTGCTGAACACGGGACTTTTTTCACTCTCGGAAAAGGAAGAGCCATCAAAAAAAATAACCGTTTCAGATCTGTTTGAAGCGGGTCTCACAGGGACAGACAACAGTGCTGAAAAAAGACGTAAATTTCTGCAAAAAGAGGGGCTTCCGGCAAGGCTTACGGGCAAAAATCTTCTTACTGTCCTCAATTCATTTTTTACATATGAGGATTTTCTCAAAAAAACAGGGGAAATATCTTCCGATTGACTTTATTTGTTTTTTGCAATAAAATACAGTTGAAAGGAGTTGTCTTATGAGCTTCCGAAACCATAAAATTCTTCTGACTGCAGTATCGGTAATACTTCTTCTCGGAATTATCATTACCGCCGCGGCAGTTTCTCAAAATAAAAAGCCCGATACAGCATCGGGGAATTTCAGCAATCTTATTGCGGACAGAATTGAAATAAAAGCAGAAAATACTGATTTTACAATAAAGAAAGCCTCTGACGGTATTGAAACGGTAACACTTACCATGTTTCTTTCCGTCAAGAAAACACAGGCAGATTTTTACGGCATATTAAACAGCCTGAGTTTTTCGGGATTGGCATATGACAATATGGTTTTCACGGCAAAAAATTCTGTATCGGAAGGAAAAATTCCGCAGGCACTGACACTCACGGCAACCGATAATGAGCCTGATATTTTCTGCTGGCAAATAGACATCACTTTATCTGTTGCAGAAAAAGGCACTTATCCCGCCGTTCTTACGCTGGATTATACCACAGGAATAACCAAAGCCACATCGCAGAACAGATATATTGAAATTCCCATATCTGTAAATGTAGAATAAATACAGCAAGAGACCTCCGACACATCGGAGGTCTCTCATATTTTCACTGATTATTTGTTTTTATTCTTTTTTCCTTCATAAAAATCTTACCGATAACCATTATAACGGCAAAAACTATGAGATAGAAAAGAACGGGACAGCTGAAATAGGGCTCATCAGCAGCTCTCGCGGCAAGGAACGGTGAAACACCGTGTGCGTAAATTGCCATAAATACCATTGCAGCAGAACCTATAAGTGCAAGAGAAGGAAGTAAAAATCTCTTCACGGGAGAAAGCTTCTTCTCCTTTATCATAAAGGATATGAAAATCGGGATATAGAATGCATAGGTCGTAACAATGGGAAGCTCTGAGGAGTCAAAGCTGAAAAGACCGAACCAAGGCTTCTCGGCAAAGAGATTTGCACCGTAGAAATAAACAAGCCAAAAGGCTGTAAGCACTACCGCAACAATAGCAGAGTTTACGGGCATATTAGTTTCCTTGTCAACATGTGAGAATATCTTTGATTTGGGACCATAGCCTCTGACGGCAACAGAATAAAGACCTCTTGTGCATCCAAGCATAATGCCGTTAAGTGTTCCCATACAGGAAATTGCAACAAAGAGATTGAGGATATTGCCGAGAGTGGGGCCGAACACATTCAGGAAGGCAACATTTGCACCTGTTTTAATGAGGCTGTTGACTTCGGCACCGCCTGCAACACCGATGAAATAGAAAATGTACACAGCAATTATAACAATTCCGCCCACAATAAGAGCTATGGGAAGATTTTTCTTTGAATTTTTAAGCTCGGCATTAATTGAAGTGGCAATAATCCAACCCTCATATGCGAAAGCGGTGGCAACAACTGCGGGGAAAAGCAGACTCCACGATTCCACAGGCTGCGAAAAATTGAACTGAAGAACAGTTTCGCTTGCAGTTTCTGTTACGGGATGTGTAAAGCCGTAAATCGTGCCAACCACTGCCATAAGAAGCAGAGGAATAAGCTTGATAACTGTTGTTGAAACCTGAATCTTACCTGCAAGCTTCGGAGAAAGAGCGTTGATTGCAAAGCTCAGAACAAGGAAAAAGCAGGCAACAACCATTGTTTCGGGACCAAAAACCGTACCGCCCTTATCTGCACCTATATACATTCCGAAATCGGGATTCGCGGTACATACAAAGGTGAGCAGATATCTTGCACTGAGCCATGCAAGAACAGAGGTCATTGTGGGATAGTAGAATACGGTCATAAACCAACCGATATAATAAGCATATTTACTGCCTATTGTCATTTCCGCATAATCAACAATGCCGTTTACCTTTTCGTACTTCTGTGCAAGCACGGAAAAGGCAAGAATGCAGAATATCATTATTACACCGCCGATAATCCATGCGAGGATACCCTGAAGCATATTTCCGCTTGTCTTTTCAAGAATAGACTGTGCCTTGAAGAATACACCGGAACCGATAACGATCCCCACAACCATACAAATTGCGGTAAATAAGCCGTAGCGTTTTTTCAGTTCACTCATAACAAAAACCCACCTTCTGTGTTATTCCTTTTTAAGAAGCTCCTTGATTTCAAGAAGAACGGAAAGCTCTGTATCCTTTTCTTCCTCCGGTGTCTCCTCTGCGGGAGCCTCTTCCTCTTTTTGCTTCATTGTTTCAAGCTTCTTATGAGCATTCATAGCAATTCTCATTACTATAAAAATTGAAAGTGCAATTATAAGAAAATCAATAATCGTCTGTAAAAATACACCGTATGTAACAGCAAGTTCGGGAGTTACAACTTCACCTGCAGCATCAAGCACTGCGGGAGCAAGAACAAGCTTAAGGTCAGCCAATGAGATATTGCCTGTAAGTAAACCTATAAGAGGAGTTATAATATCGTTTACAAGAGAGGTTACGATTTTGCCGAAGGCACCGCCGATAACAACACCTATTGCCATATCAACAATATTACCCTTCAAAGCAAATGCCTTGAAATCATTTAAAAACTTCTTCATAAAAAAGTCTCCTTTGATTGTTATTTTGACAAAAGTATATCATAAAGATGTTATAAACACAACTGTTTTTTAATTATTCACTTGCCTATATACCTTAAAAATGCTAAAATATATATGCTTTTAATCGCAAGAAAGGTGTTATATATGAAAAAACTGATTTCTTTTTTTATTGTAATTGCTTTCGTTTTTACATTATCAGCCTGTAACGAAAAGGAACCGACTCACAAAACAGGGTGGCAAAATCCCGAGGAGCCGTCTTCAACAGAAGAAGTCTCTGCAACAAAAGAGGAAGAAACAACAGAAGAAATAACGGCAGACACCCCTGTAAATTCCGACAATACTGAGGATATTGTTTATTCCGAAAAGAAAGCCATTGAAATAGGCACTTTTGATAATTCAATTTACGGAAAGCTTACTGTTTACTTTCAGGACGGATATTTTCTGATTTTTGATGAATTCAAGGACAGAAAATTCACCGTTTTCGCAGAAAACTATTCAACACAAAAAACAGACGGCAAGCCCGTTTCTATTTTTGAGGATATGAATTTTGACGGTCATACGGATTTCGGAGTATGTTACTATAAGGACGCTCTGAATTTTTACTATTTCTGTTTCCTGTGGAATGCCACACAAAGAAGCTTCGATTATTATCTGCCCTTATCAAATCTTGCAAACCCCGAATTCATCAATGAAAACAAAACAGTAATCGCTCACGAAAGACTGACAGTATCAAGAACTGTCAACAAAACCTTTGTATATTCAGGCGGCTCACTCTCTCAGGTATCCGAAAATGAGATTATGCAAGAGCCTGATAACACGGGAGCCGAAACAGTTGATGCAAAAATGAATATTTCATACAGCGGAAACAATGCGGTAATTAAGCTTAAATCAAACAAAGACACACACAGTGAATGGGAATGCTTTATAGAAGACGAAAATGTTGTCATTCTCGGTGCCAAATATTTTGATACAGAAGCATCAACCTGTGAATTTGTCCTTTCGGGCATTTCCCCCGGAGTCACTACTGTTATTTTCAGATATGTCAGTGTTTCAACAGATGAATATATTGAAGAAAAGATTATAAATGCAATAACAAACGATGATATGTCGGTAAGCATTGTTATTCCCGAATAGAATAAATCCCTTGTATATCGCATACAAGGGATTTTCTTAATCATTATTCGGATAATTCCAGCCATTCCGTTTCCATTTCTTCAATGGATAAATTGAGCTGTTCAAGCTTTCCTGTCAGCTCCATCACCTTCTCGAAATCCGCCGCAACCTCGGGAGAAGAAAGAAGCTCATTGAGCTCATCTCTTTCTGTCTGTGTCTGTTGGAGCAGAGCTTCAAGCTTACTGAGTCTTGTTTTACGCTTTCTTTCAAGACTCTCCTGCTCTTTTCTCAATTTGTAATCATTAATTTTTTTAGGTGCCGCCGCAGTTTTTTCAACAACCCGCTGTGCAATAAAATTCACATAATCATCATAATTTCCCTCATAAGAAAGGACGCTTTCACCGTCAAACCACAGGATTTTTGTAGCTATTCTGTTTACAAAATAACGGTCGTGAGATACAGAAAGAATTGTTCCGTCATATTCAGCCAGTGCTTCCTCAAGCACCTCACGGGACTGAAAATCAAGATGGTTTGTAGGCTCGTCAAGAATAAGGAAATTAGGCTTTTTCAGAATGAGAATAAGAAGTGCGATTCTTGCTCTCTCTCCGCCCGACAAATCACACATCAGCTTTTCAATATCATCATTTTTGAAATTGAAGGCACCAAGATAGCCGCGAAGCTCGGACACGGTCTTTGTGGGAAAACGGTCATACAGCTCATTGAGAACTGTTTTTTGCGATATAAGTGTTTTCTGTGTCTGTTCAAAATACCCTACGGTAACATTATGTCCGAACCGTGCAAATCCGTCGTCCTTCGGTATTTTGTTCATAATAAGTCCTAAAAGAGTAGTTTTTCCACAGCCGTTGGGACCGAGAATAAAAACCTTTTCCCCTCGGAATATTTTTATGCCGACATCTTTGAAAAGAGTTTTGCCGTCATAGGCTTTCCTGAGTTTTTCTGCAACAAGCACCTCATCACCCGCTCTGACACATTCCGAAAAACGCAGGTTTACCGTTTTTTCTTTAGGCGGAAGCTCGGGCATCTGAGCCTTTATCCTCTCAATCTGCTTTTCCTTGCTTGCTATTGTTATATAATTTCTTTCCTGATTGAACTGTTTTTGCTGTTCAATCATTTTTTCTATTCTTTTTATCTCTATCTGAGCTTTTTCATATTCGCGTCTGTCCGTTTCAAGACGAAGCTCCTTTGTTTTCATATAAGCGGAATATCCACCCTTGCCCTGATAGAGCTTTTTTGCTGAAATTTCAAGTGTTCTTGAGGTAACCTTATCAAGAAAATAACGGTCATGGGAAATGATTACGGCAGTACCGTTGAATTTATTAATAAACTCTTCAAGCCATTCCACGCTTTTTATATCAAGATGGTTTGTAGGCTCGTCAAGAAGCATAAGGTCGGGCTCACTAAGAAGCAGTTTTCCCAGACTGAGCTTTGTTCTTTGACCGCCCGAAAGAGCGGATACGGGAAGCTTTTCCTCATCAGGAGTAAAGCCCAATCCCATAAGACAGGAATGTGCTCTGTTCCGGAAGGTAAGACCGCCCTTGCTCTGATATTCTTCAGTGAGGGCTGCCTGTCTGTCTATATATTCGGGAACCTTTCCTTGTGTAAGCTCTATTTTTCTGTGAAGCTCCTCAAGCTCCCTTTCTATTTCAAAAAGTCCTGAAAACACCGTCAGCAATTCATCATACACCAAAAGAGTGCTGTCGGCACAGGCGTGCTGCTCAACAAAGCCCACAACCGTTGACGATGCCTTGATAACCTTACCGTCAGTTGGCTCAAGAACTCCGCATATGGCCTTGAAAAGCGTGGTTTTACCGCATCCGTTGGAACCGATAAGCCCAATTTTATCCCCCTTTGCAATATCAAAGGTGGCATTTAATATTATATCTCTTTGTGCATAAGACAGGTGTAAATTCTGACAACTGAGTAATGACATTTTTACAATTCCTTAAGTTCTTGTTTCAAGAATTTCAAGCTTTCCCTTTATTGTATAATTTCCTTTTCCTGCAGGAATAAAAATACTGGAGCCTTTTCTGAGTTCAAATTTTCTCTCACCGCAGATGAGTTCTCCCTTACCGTCAAGAACAAGAAGGGAAACAAATGTGGATTCATCACAGTTATCCTCAAATGTACCGTCAACATTAAGGCTTATCATTTTGAAATAATCACAGCCGGTAAGATATGTTTTTTTTGCACCTGAAAGCTTTTGGACTTCACCTTCGGGAGAAAAATCAACATCTGCGACATTAAGATCAACAACATCAACCGCTTTCTTTATATGAAGCTCTCGGAGATTTCCGTTTTTATCTCTTCTGTTATAGTCGAAAACACGGTAAGTGGAATTAGAACTCTGCTGAACCTCTGCAAGAAGAATTCCCTCTCCTATTGCGTGAAGCATTCCTGAGGGGATAAATACTACATCTCCTTTTTTTACCTTTACAATATTAACATCATCAAGAAGTGTGCCGTTTTCAATGGCGGCGGCAAATTCATCTTTTGTCATATTGTGATTTACTCCGTAAATGAGAGAAGCTCCGTCATCACAGCCCAACACATACCAAGCCTCTGTTTTTCCGTTTTCATTTTCAAATTCCCTTGCATATTTGTCATCGGGATGCACCTGAACGGAAAGCTTGTCTCTTGCATCTATTATTTTTATAAGAACGGGAAAATCAGGAATATCCGCATTATTTGTTCCGAGAACCGCTTTACCTTCTGCATCAAGCACCTCGGCAAGTGTTTTTCCTTTATATTCTCCGTCAATTACATATGACGGTCCGTCTTTATGACAGGAAAGAAGCCATGCTTCTGCGGCATTGTCATTATCTGTTTCAAAGCCGTAATCATCAATAAGCATTCTTCCGCCCCAGATTGTTTCTTTAAGTGTAGGATAAAGTGATAAAATCTCCATAATATTAAACCGCTTAACCTTTCAGAAAAAATTACAGTCCGAAAAATCCGAACTGTAACAAATTATATCAAATTTTTTACGGTTAGTCAATTGATATTGCCCTTCCCTTTTCCCCTTCATCAAAGAAGCTGTCTTCTTTTTTTATGGCACTCCACAGTTTGCAAAGACTTTTGTTCTTACAACCGCCGCAGGAATTGCATTCACCGAGACTCGTGCATATGACTTCTCTTTCGCCGTTATGAAAAACCGTCTCCTCCATAACAATATTTTTTTGTTTAACCCAACAGAATTGCTCATATGTCTTAGAATGACTGTTCATAAAACCACCTCATAGATAGTATATTAGCATATGATAAAAAAAATAAGGGAAACAGGTAGTTTTTTTCATATAATAAATATTTTCTACATATATTTTATCAGGTGAGACTATGACACTTTTGTTTTCAATTCTTATAATTTCGGGAATAATCATCGGTATATTTTCCTTGCGGAAGCTGAAATTAACACAGATTATACTTGTCATTGCATCAGGTTTTTCAGCACTTTTCGCCTGTGATTTTCTCTTTTCACTGTTCGGACAGAATATGCCCTTAAACATCTACACACTTCTGATCAGTGCAGTGGGAGGAATTCCCGGTGTAATTCTTCTTATAGTTTTAAGAACTCTTATAATTTAACAGAAAAACGGCGTTGTGCTCATCTGAACACAACGCCGCAAAAATTAAGTTTTTAATACTACCGATAATTATTCG
This sequence comes from Acutalibacteraceae bacterium, assembly GCA_045590915.1. Lineage (GTDB taxonomy): Bacteria > Bacillota > Clostridia > Oscillospirales > Acutalibacteraceae > RUG806. The sequence goes on from JAZNRX010000004.1 coordinate 42,757, forward strand.
TTGATAGCGATAACAACGCCTGAACCAACTGTACGGCCGCCTTCACGGATAGCGAAACGAAGACCTACTTCGATAGCGATGGGAGTGATAAGTTCAACGTCCATATCAACGTTGTCACCAGGCATACACATTTCTGTGCCTTCGGGAAGAGAGATAACGCCTGTAACGTCAGTTGTTCTGAAGTAGAACTGAGGACGATAGTTGTTGAAGAAAGGAGTATGTCTACCACCTTCATCCTTGTTAAGAACGTAAACCTGGCCCTTGAACTTTGTGTGGGGCTGGATTGAACCGGGCTTAGCAAGAACCTGGCCTCTTTCGATTTCTGTTCTCTGAACACCACGAAGAAGACAACCGATGTTATCGCCTGCTTCTGCATAGTCAAGAATCTTTCTGAACATTTCGATACCTGTGCAAACTACCTTTCTCTTTTCGTCAGTAAGACCAACGATTTCAACTTCAGCACCTGTGTTGAGCTGACCTCTTTCAACTCTACCTGTAGCAACAGTACCACGACCTGTGATTGTGAAAACGTCTTCAACAGGCATAAGGAATGCAAGGTCTGCAGTTCTTTCGGGTGTGGGAATGTAGCTGTCAACAGCTGCCATAAGTTCGTTGATGCAAGCAACTTCGGGAGCATTTGTGTCAGCACCTGCATATTCAAGTGCCTTAAGAGCGGAACCCTTGATGATGGGTGTGTCGTCGCCGGGGAATTCATACTCGGAAAGAGTTTCTCTGATTTCCATTTCAACGAGTTCGAGAAGTTCTTCGTCGTCAACCTGGTCACACTTGTTCATGAATACTACGATGTAGGGAACGCCAACCTGACGAGCAAGAAGGAGATGTTCCTTTGTCTGAGCCATGGGGCCGTCTGTAGCAGCGATAACAAGGATAGCACCGTCCATCTGTGCAGCACCTGTGATCATGTTCTTGATATAGTCAGCG
>JAZNRX010000005.1:0-6532 GCA_045590915.1 Acutalibacteraceae bacterium
CGGCAATAGAAGCTGTTAAGGCAATAATAGATGATAATACGGACGAACAGACAAAAGCAGAGTATAAAGCAATTACCGATAAATGTGATCAGTTACTTAAGGCTATTTCAGACAGCCAAAATTCAGTTGAAGCAATCGGTATAGAACTTGAGTCTTTTGACGAAGAAAGAATAACCATCTTCCAAGAAGATGAAATTCAAGCTATCAAAGCAAAGATTGACGCTCTTCTTGCTGACGGTAATATGGGCGAAACAGAAAAGGCAACTCTCAATGGATACAAAGCACATACGGACAAACTGATAGAGATTATAAACACACCTGCGGAATATATTTCTCTGCGTATGGTATATTTCATCTGGGATTGCCTTTGTTGGAAGTTCAACTCGATTATTACTTTTTTTACTATCTGATATAATCTACCCAAGAGAAAATATACAAATAACAATCACACAACACAACAATTAAATATGTTATTACAACACCCGACTTGAGCGATAAACTCAGGTCGGGTGTTGCTATAAAAGCAGCAAAAATCAGATGAAAAAATTCACTTAAAAGCACTGCTTTCTTTGCTTTTTAAAATACCCCTGAAAACGCCTTCCTGTAATTTATACTGAATGGGAAATTCCGTATACGGAAAGGTTGTCGGTTTCTACTGAAAACGCAGTTTAAAACAGACCGAGAATATGCTTTTTAGCTTCCTCCTAAAAAGCAGAATTTCCCATTCAGCCAGCCATAAGTTTTTCAGAAATCCGTATCGGGGATTTTTTGAAAAACTTACAAATAAAAGAATCAATTTTGGAGTTGCTTCTGAGCAGAAGTAAATGAAGAAAGCCACTATATCGGTTTTGTTTTCATTCATTTATCAAACCAGAATACTCAAGCAAAGCGGTACTCAGAATGTAATTTCTGAGCACCGCCTTTTTATTTCCATTTTGTTTTGTGTTTTTTTCTTTTCCTTTTTGATGGCTTATTTTTGTCTGATTTATCACCTGAAAGTTTATAAATCAGAAAGTTGTTTATCTTTTTGTTTGATACATTGAGTTCATTTTCATATTTTCGGATCTTATCTGCGGCATCCATTTTAGCTATTGTTTTGTAAAGAATTTTGTCTGCTTGAGATAAATCCTTTTTGCCGTTAATGCTGTCAGCCTCAATTTTAGCTACGTATTCTTTTGATATTTTTCTCAAAAACTCATCCGTTACATTTATATACCTTTGAAATTTGAAGAAATCGCAAATTGTTCTTTCATAGTCAAAGGTGGGGATTCCGTCTTTCACTATAAACCCAAGCTCAGGGTCTGTTAAATTGCCCGAAACATAATGACATTTTATCCTTGGAGAAACCTTTTCGATTTTCGCTTTTGTTGCTTGTGAAACACTGCGTGGTATCGCTATATCAAAATACTTTTGCGTTCTGTTGGTGTGCAGGAAAAGAGCATATCTCAAACAAAACACTGCGTCGGGACAGATTTTACGTATAAATTCTGAATAGTCAATTTTTCTCAATGAACCACGATAGTAATAACCATTGCTGATTCTTTTAAGCTTTTCGGCTTTACACAATCTGCTGATTTCGTAATTCTTTAAATTGTTTTTATTAAGGTCACTTGTAGACAAAATTCCGTTTGGCAGGTTCTTCAGCTTTTCATCCAAGCTCATCAGAGTACCACCTTTCTGGTACTTATTATAACCTTTGAAAGTCAAACAGTCAATAAAATAATTCATTGATATATATAATTTATTGCAAATTTCAAATTATCGTATTGAACAGTCGGCTATAAATCATAGTTTTACAAGTTGCATTCTAATACACTATCTTTTCATTCATTCTTATATATTTTCATCGAGAAACAATCAACGAGGTGAAATATTTGTACACATCATGCATCATCTACATAGATGTAATAAAACTCGTAACATTATGTCGAATAAAACCCAGAGCGAAATACGGGTGGAAATATCGTGATTACGGATACTTTAAAAATATAAAGATGGGCTATAGCTCAGTCAAACTCTTTTTTATACCCAAAAGCGGAGCTGAAGAAGGGGGATTTTGTTTAGGGAACCTGTATATTGAATTTTCTGCGCCTAAATTTTTTGAAGAAACAAATGAATCCGGTTTGCCTTTAGAAGATCTTGATACGGTTTATGACAATCTTATCGAAGTATTAGATTACTATCATATATTGCCACCCCTTGACTCTGAAGGATGGTCACAAACTTCCTTTGAAATCACAAAGCTCGAAAGCAGTATCACTCTTTATTTTAACTCTCAAGAAGAAGTTGATGAGCATTTAAGATTGTTCCGTATGAGGTATTTTCCTTATCACAAACCAAATATGCTCAATCGAAAAGAACAAGATTATGACACTACTGTGTATCATGGCACGAAAAGCGAAGACATTGTTTTGTACGACAAGAAAAAAGAAACCGAAGAGCACAATTCTTGGGATTCTGATGACACTGATGATGATTTTAATAATGTGTATATGTTAAGGCTTGAATTCAGGAGAAAGAAATCGACTAAAAAAATCGAGGAGGATCTGCAAAGAGATAGTTTTGGCACATTCGCCGATCTTGCCGGCGAAAACCAATATATGCTTCGCCGAATCCGAAGGTTCCGACTGGACTTGCCAAATATTCCCAAGGATGAATATTTTGAATTACTCGATGGATTATTTGAAGTTTCACGAACTACTGAAAAGAAGCGAAAAAGCATCAGAGAATATTGCAAGTACATTAATGAACACGGTGAAAATCAAGCCAAGAAAAAAAGCAGTTACAAATATAACGAATGTGTAAAATTCACCGAAGACCTTGGAGTGTCTGTGCTGTATACACAATTTGAACACCCGACCTGGTTGGTCTCACCAATCGTTACAGAGAAGCTCGAGAAATCGTTTACAATCGAAAATTTTCAAAAAGAATGGTGTTACTAAAAATCTAATACCTAATAATATAAGAAGGGAACATTACGATGAAAAAACTTTTCAGCATAAAAGAACATAAAGGCTGCAAAAAAACTGATACTCAGAAACAATCAGAAAATTCAAAACCTGTTATTCAGAAAACAAAAATTATTTCCAATCTTACATACTTTCTGTGATACTATCCCACATTATCATATCACAATATAATTTCGATGTGTTTAATAATTTGTAAATTTGGAGTGGTAGTTCAAAAATTTGTGAAAGGCAGAAGTGTTTATGAAATATTTGTTGCGTCGGTTAAACGAACCTTAGAAATTGATTTGCATATTGTAGAACCAATTATAAAACGAATTGAAATAGAAGGAGATTTTAAAATGAATGTATCGCACATTACATTTAAGTCAAACAAGGATAAAAATTATTATGTTGAAGCATGTCCCGATGGATTGGGTATCCGATTTATCGAAGGAGTACCGGGCAGTGGCGGTAGATGCATAGCCCTTATTGCTGACGGTGGTAATAGATTCTTTTATACGGCACGAAGCGAAAACGGTTTAGTAGTAACTAAGTTCTGGCCTTCCGTCCAGCTGCTTTTAAAGAATGGAGAGGAAGCTCCCGTTGACTTTGATGGATATCAAATCGAAACTAAAACAAAAGCCGGTAAAATTATTGTTGTACGACCGTTGTGTCGGGGCAAAGAAAATGGCGTTGTAATCGCCTATTACGAGCCTGACGAAGAGATTCTTTGGTCAATTGCTATGGTTGCAGCACCTCAGGATCGCCTGTTAGTCAGTCTTGCCGAGTAAGAGCGTTTACATAGAGAGGATTATTTTTTAATGAAGAAAACAAATCTTGGATTAACCGCAATCTTTTTAATTACACTTACGCTTCTTATCTCGTCCTCTATCAGTATTATGAGTTTTTCAACAGATACTGAAAGCGCATTAATAAACCGTGCAGAAACCGAAATCCAACACAACGATAATTATTTATTTTTCATTGCTCGTTACCTGAGCATTATACGGAGGTGATTGTCAAAAGCAAACTAATCTAACACTCAATTAAAGCATCAATATGCACATAGATCTGTTTTGCAGGTTCATGTTTGCTGTGGAACAAAAAAATCGGCCTATGCCGCCAAATTTCGCGTTTTTCAGTGCTTTGATATCGTGCCTCAATTTAAAACCTACACGCTCTAAAAGCACAAATAAACGCTTGCGTTTACAAATGAGGAAAACGGAATAACAGGTCAGTCCGTATTTTATAAATGAGATTATCTCTGAGAATGATTACAAAGCCCCCGAACATAGGGCAGGAATGCAGCTCCTCGCCAAAATAAAATGAAGGAGAACTCCAAAAATGGAAAAAAACAATATATATGATGTTGCAGAAGAAATCTCAGTTTCATCAAACGATTGTGTTCCAATCTGGCACAAGGCCTTGCTTACTCTTGAAGAAGCAGCTAAGTATTCAGGTATAGGTATATGTGCCCTTAGAATTCTTTCGAATAAAGAAGACTGTAGCTTCGTTTTCTGGAACAAGAGCAAGCGCCTTATAAAACGTCGCGAACTCGATGAGTTTATTTCAAAAACATATTCAATTTAACAGCTGATAGAAATTAAAAATGAGCCTTGATATAATACGAAGTGTCATGGTATAATACACAATCATATCAAGGCTCTTTTACAAAAAAACAAAGGAGCTTTTTGAAAATGAAAAACAAAAACAAACGCACCGATTCCAACAGAACCGTGCTGAGAAAAGGCGAGGGTCAGAGAAGTGATAACGGTCTGTATTACTATCGCTATACCGAAAACGAAACCCGCAAAACTATATACGCCGCAACTCTTGATGAACTCAGAGAGGAAGAAAAAAAGATTCAGCAGTGTATGTTTCAGGGTATCAGCTATTCGGCAGGTAATATGACTGTCATGGAGCTCGTTCTCAAGTATCTGCCTTTAACCGGAGATGCCGCTTATTCCACAAAGGTAAATTACAATTTTGTTATTAATGTGCTTAAAACCGAACCTTTTGCAAACCGCAAAATCTGCACAGTGAAAATATCCGAAGCAAAAGCGTGGCTTATTTCTCTTCACGACAGAGGCTATAAGCGCAACACCATATGTACTATACGTGGTGTAGTCAAGCCTGCTTTTCAAATGGCAGTTGAAGACAGAATTATTTCCGCAAATCCCTTTGATTTCAAGCTCAAATCCATAAATATAAAAGATGATGCAGAAAAAATCCCTGCTCTGAAGACTCATGAACAGGAAACGTTTATGAATTTTTTGAAGGGGGATAAAATAGGCTCCAAGTATTATGATGCTTGTCTTATACTTCTTGAAACCGGCCTTCGTATCAGCGAATTTTGCGGTTTGACCTTTAAAGACATTGATTTTGAAAACGGCGTCATTAATGTTGATCACAAGCTTTACAAGAAGAAGGGCGGGGTCTATGCAGTAGATCAGCCTAAAACCGAAAACGCTGTGCGTCAGATTCCGATGACTGTTGAAGCATATAACGCTTTTAAACGAGTTATTGCCGATCGCAATAACCCTAAAATCGAAACAATCGTAGACGGATACTCAGGATTTATTTTTCTTAATTACTACGGTCAGCCGCATACCGCTGTTGATTATCAGCATGCGATAAAAAGACTCAGAGAAAAATTCGCTGAAACCCATTCTGTTGTTCTGCCTAAAATCACCCCGCATGTTTTTCGCCACACATTTTGTACCAATATGGCATACGCAAAAATGAATATAAAAAGTCTGCAGTATGTTATGGGTCATTCTGATATCGCAACTACACTCGCTTATTACGTTGATGATGATCTTGATTATGCGGTAAAAGATATGGGTGAAGTGGTTAAGCTTGCTGTAAATAAATAACCTGTTTGTACCTTAAATTATTACACCAAATTTACACCATACTACACCATTTTTACACCAATTGCTGCACCTTGAACAGAGGGCTGTATAGAGATAAATGTATATATTGTATTAAGTTTGCCTGAAAACACTAAATATAGTGGAAGATGAAGAGGTATATAGGATGATAAAAATAATGTTCGTCTGCCACGGCAATATCTGCCGCAGTCCCATGGGGGAATTTATACTTAAAAATATGGTCAGCGAACGGGGAATTGCGCAAAATTTCCTTATAGCTTCGTGTGCCACGAGCGATGAGGAAATTTTTAACGGTATAGGCAACCCCGTTTATCCGCCTGCAAAAAAGGAGCTTGCAAAGCACGGCATTTCCTGCGAGGGCAAGAGAGCCGTACAACTGACAAAGAGAGATTATGAAAATTACGATTATCTCATTTGTATGGACGAAAACAATCTGCGAAATATGCTGAGAATGCTCGGCGGCGACCCTAAGTGCAAAATCAGCAAGCTGATGAATCACACAAGCCGTCCCGGCGATGTTGCCGACCCGTGGTACACGGGAAATTTTGAGGTAACTTACGCGGATATTGTTGAGGGTTGTGAAGCCCTGCTGAAAGAACTGACATAACCGAACAACAGCCGATTTTATGACGGATCGGCTGTTGATTTTTTTGAAAAAGGGGCTATAATATTTTTGAATTTGTCGAAAAG
>JAZNRX010000006.1:0-8975 GCA_045590915.1 Acutalibacteraceae bacterium
ATCAATTTCATTAATCGACTGTGTACAAAGATATATTAGCGAGTAATAGAAAGATATTTTGTTCTCTCTTGTAAACTCAAGAAGCTTTGTTATATCAATATTAAATGCAACGCAATAATGGGGTGTTGCAATATCAGAATAGAATTCAAAGTGTTCTTTTCTGTCCCAAGTGTTTATATCAATTTCTTTTCTCATAAAGCACCTCTGCAAATTCTTATTTGTCGAAATGATTATACCACACACCCACACACAAGTAAATAATTATCCCTCACTCACCCACATGCTTCTTTTACACATTCCCTCATCACCCTCGAAATATATGACTTCGATACAGGATCACCATTCCTTTGAGCGATTACAAATTTAACATTTTGGTTAGACTTTTGTAGTGTAACAAAATTTGACAGTATACTTTTTAAAATAGCTGCTTAATAAAAAAAGTGTCCGAATTACTCGGACACTGCGATACAAAAGTTACTTAAAATATAATTATTTAACCAACTTATCATAATCTCTTTTAGCATAAACGATTCTTGCAACAGTAACTGTTTTAGTTTTTTCATCAACCGAATAAAAAACCATATAGTTCTGAACTATAAGCTTTCTATATTCAGTATTAATCGGCCGAATCGGATTATAAACAGGATAAGCATACGGGAAATCTGCAAGTGTATCTGTTGCTTTTATAATTTCATCGGCTAACTTGTTTGCAGCCTGTTTATTAAATAAATCGTTTGCTATATACTGAACTATTTCAAGCAAATCATTTTGCGCCAAAGGAAGGAATTGAACATTATACAAGTCATTCTCCTCCAACAGCTTCACGAATAGCTTTTAAAACATCTTTTGAAGAATAACGTACATCCGTTAACTCTGCTTCACGTTCAGCTTCAAGCAGTTTGCAATATACATCACTATCAAAATGAAGTTTTTCAAATGACTCCATACTCATAACAACCATATCACCGTATCCGTTTTTAGTTAAAAAAACCGGCTGCGATGTTTCATGTACTGTTTTGGATATATCAGCAAAGTTGTTTCTCAAATCAGAAACGGGTCTTATCATTTCCATAATATCTACCTCCAAAGATATCTTATCATAATTATGATAACTTTTCAACATAATATTACGATATTTGAAGAATTATTTTTTGATAACTTTTACCAACGTCTCTTTTCAACACTGAACATGTTCAATGACACAAGAAACGCTGTATCAATCCGATAAGGAAAGTAATCAAAGATAAACTATGTTTATTACAAATTCCATAATAAAGCATTTGTTAGTTCGAAAATTATAATAAAAACAAAAAAGCAGGGATGCCGCTAAATAAAGAAGCGACATCCCTGTAGTAATTTCTGCTATAAATCACCTGATATGAACTCTCATATGAGATTATATTAAGCAATAACTTATAATTGATAAATAAGCATCATTTATTGTACTTATTTACAAAAACCTTTACTGACCGTTTTTCATCGAATTACTTAACTCGTTCATTATCAATTCATCTATTTCTTGGGGGTAATACTTTTCCGTATTACGTAAATTAGAGTTTCCGAGATGCTTTGAAAGAACCGAGATAGGCCAATTTTCAGACACCATCTTGACAGCAAAGGTGTCTCGAAGGATTTTTACACCACTCTTGGTTTTCATATCATCTGTGCCTTTTTTGTAGTATGCTAATGCAGCCTTGTTAATAGCTGATCTCGTAATAAAGCCGTTATCAAGTCCGGGAAAAACATAATCCGACTTCAAACGAAGGGCTTTCTGAGCAACAAGAAGGTCATAAACTTTCTGTGTTATACGAATTACCCTGTAGCTGCTATTGCTTTTGGGTGTGCCGATGAATTCTTTATCAGCCTTTGCAACGCCATTCTCTACTACACCTTTATTAACTGACTTATTGATCATTATCTTCCTTTTATCCAGATCAACATCGTTCCATGTGAGAGCCCTTGCCTCACCTGATGTGAGACCTGTATTAAGTATGAAGTAAAGTATGTTACCGTATGCGCTGATATTGGGCGTAAGGAACAGTTTCTCCAGCTTATCAAGCTCATCAAGCTTAAAGAATTCGACGGTATTTTTAGTGTCAGAATCCGAGTTCTTAGTGGCATCAACAATGGGCTTTTCAATTTCCAGTGAGCAGTTTCTCACACCCGTAAGCAAGCTGTAATATTTACAACATCTTGTGATAAGCTGGAAAGTCTTATCAACAATAGACTGTGACTTACCTGACTCAACAATCTCATTAAGTATGTTTACAAGAAACTGAGTATTAAGCTGATACATACAGATTCCCTTGAGTGCATCGGGTATGTACTCAATTGTTCTTTTGTAAGTGCAGTATGTACTGTCCTTAACCTTGTTGCGCTGATTATCCTTAAGCTCCTTAAGTGCGAATTCATAAAACGTCATTGACGCATAGGGAGATGCTTTGCTTTCATCCATACTTTTCCTTCTGAAGTCATCAACGAACTTCAGTCCTTTTTTCCAAACGTCTATTTGTGATAAACCCTTGATTGTCTTTTTTCTGATCGCGCCGGTTTCGTCTTCATAACGAATCTCAAAGACCCAAAAACGATTGTCTCCTACCGTCTTCAGATAAGCTGTGCCGTTTCCACGAAGCTTTTTAATCATAATAATTGTTCCTTTCATAAATAAAAATTAATTTTTCCTTGGGAATAATAAAGAATAAGTGCTGTTTCTGATGTTTTTTACTTTTAACTGTTTACCACCTCCAAATTACGATAAAAGTATGTAAGATTGAATTAAAAAAACATCTCCTTTCATTTTTTAAAAGTGAGCAATAAAAAAAGCCCAATGAACCGAAATGGCTCAAAGGGCTTTAATTCAAATATGATGCTTTAATTTCTTTATTAGGTTTACGAGGCATAAAAAAGCCCCTTCGAGCTGTGCTCAAAGAGGCTTTAAACTAATTTGTTATGCCGTGATTACACTTTTACCTGTACACATAATAACATATTGATATTCTCATGTCAATAACAAAGTAGTTGCAATGTTGTTGCAATGTTCTTGCAGTTTTGTTGCAGGTTTGTTGCAAAAGTGTATCACTTGTGTGTCACTTTTGTCTCACATGTGTCTCATCTTAAACTCAAATAATAAAGGTTTTACCTGCTAATTATTCTTCAAAAAGGGGCAAAAAGCTACGAAAAATGCAAAAACACGAAATGTTCCACTTTTTATGTGAAACACTCCGTATTTGTTATTTTTATCTTTAGTTTCTAATTCTGCCTTCATATCAATAACCACCGCACTCTGAACCGCTGCGTGGAAAAAATATCAGCTCATTAACGCTTCCTGTGTAATATTTCTCATTACCCTTGAATAATAGGATTTTGATACAGGTGATCCGTCCTTTTGAGATACGACATATTCCGAACCTGTATTGCTTTTCCGTATACTCTTCAGAACAGACTCTATTTCCGGCGTTATGGATATAACCTTTATTCTGTTTTTACCCAATGATTTAAATTGGATTGAATAATCTGTCTTACCATACTCCGAATAATTAATTTCAGATGATGTTTTATTTACAGTTATCGTTCCATTATTAAAATCAACGTCTGACCATGTCAAAGCGAGGATTTCACCAAGCTTCATATCAGTAAGCAACATAAGCTTTACCGCATTGCCGTGCATATATCTCGGTCTGTTGGTTTCACTATTAACAGCGTCTGCAACAGCAAATATCTTTTTGATTTCTTCTGATGTGTATGACTTTTTCTCTTTCTTTTTCTTGGCAGACTTAGGACACAAAACGTCTCTCATAGCATTTTTCTTCGGTTCCTTAAATTCACTATAATGATCAAATATATCTTTCATAAGAACAAAGCAATCCTTCAAAACAACTTCTGAATATTTTTCAGAGAGTGCACTAAAAAACTGCTGCAAATCCTCTTTTAAAATCGTCTTCATTTTGAAGCCACCGAAAACAGGACTGATAACAGAATAGAAAGTGTTGATTTTCTTGATATAACTCGTATTCTTTGTCTCATTCATCAACACAAACTGATAAACATTATCAAACAATTCATCAAGAGTACAATCGGGATAATATTCCCCTTTCGGGTAATCTTTAATGAATTCTTTAATGTGATTTTTACTGGGATGGGTGCGGGTAATTCGCTTTATTTCATCATATTCGTCCATATACCGAACCTCACATTTGTATTGTCCACTCTTATCCAGATATATGGTATTTCCAAGAACTTTAACTATCATTACATTACCCTCCTGATTGATTTCAAGGAAAGTATGTAAGATTAAAAACTGAAAAGTGTTTTCTGAATAACAAAAGTCGCATTTTTCGAAGAAAATTCACGCAAATCCAAAAAATTTCTAAAAAAATTAAAAATATGTCTGATAAACATTTACTAAACAAAGAAAAAAGCTCGGAATGCACATAAACATTCCGAGCACTTAAATATATAATTACTGAACATTTACTATGAATTCTTTACTTCGCGCTACGCAAATACCTTTTTTTATGATAAAACATTGTACAAAATGCGAACCTGTATATGCCGTAGCCTCTTCTCTAATAGTTGATCCATAGTTTGAGTTTTCAAATCCGCCCCTTAAACACAAGGACTTTTCTGCTTCAATTCCCGTATTTACAACTTGCCATTTTACACTATATGGAGGCTTAACTCCTGTACAAGCTTTAAACAACAATTTACAGCCCTTAGGAAGTGCATCTCCGTTATTGTGATATTCAATTATATTCCCATAAAAGTCCTCTACATGAACTGAAATAAAAGCTGCACCTCCTCGTTGAATCGGCCACAAAGGTTTTTGTCTATGTCGTACCATCAAACAATTCATTGTATCCTTTGTGCATATTTCAAATTTTGATTGGGTCTCTTTATTGGGAAATTCTATTCCAAGAATTTTTCTCCAAGTTTCATTTTCGGTTCCTTCATCATTCAACAAATTTGCATGTTCTTGAAGTTTATTGATGAAAGAAGAAAAGTCTTCTAAAGTATACCCACTTAACAAATCATTATTTTCAATTTTATCAGATGGATCATTAATTACAGGATTCTTTCCCTTATCGAGATAATCTTCTTTATAGTTTGATATAATATTCTGAATAGTTTCGATAAAAAAATCCTCAGTGCCTGATGAGGAATCCCCTAAATTATCAGCAATTATTTTTTCTAACGTAATTCCTTTTGGGTACTTTTGGTCTTCAGGACAATTTTCTCTTCTCCACCACTTAAAAACTTTTACTAACGGTTTGTATTTATTATTGTTATCCTTATTTACTGTTGTGGACCAAGATTTGTGACCTTTGGGATCAGTTACAGTCCAAGTACCATCATCTGAATCTGCTACATAATATAATTGATCATCATTCTCATCAGCAATCACTGGAACAACATCTATACTTACACTACCCATCTCTATTCCAATAGAATGAGACTGAACGGTTGCAGTTTTATATATTTCTTTTTCAAGTAATACATTTTTCAATTCATCAAGAACATCTTTAGAGTTTTTGCTGTTGTCGTACTTTGTAACAACAACAATATCTACATCCCTTTTTTTATCACCCAAAACAGGTCTTATTGAGGTTTTTTTGCATATGAACCAGACAAAAAAGTCTCCAAATAAATATCTTTGTACTTATCATGATTTTTCAAATAAACCCTTAAATTATTTTGAATACTACTAACATACTCTGTTGTTGTCTGACTCGGGTTTATATTATGCAAAAATTTATCAAAATCTGATTGAGTAGCCATTATATATCGCCTCTTTCTAATTTAAATTGTTTTAATGTTGTATCAGCATAATCTCGGATATCCAGTCCAGCAACCGTACCCAATTTATAAAGTTCATCAAGGATTAAGTAAAAAAAGGACAAGATAGTTTCATCTTTGGCTGAAGTAACCATAGAGATAAAATTTCGATCATCATCTCTTCTTACATGAAAAGTAAAACCATTTATTGAACATCCAAAATCAATTGAGTCATATTCCTTAACATGTTCGCTAATTGATTCGTCTCTTATTGAATCTACCGCAAGTATTCCACCAAGAATATTAGTCAGAGGTCTTGCCTTATTAGGTTTTCCATTTACAAAGACTCCTCTTTGAGATCTATGCAAAGAAGTTACGGATTTAATTTTTTTATCTGTATACTCAAGAGTAGATTTATCAATTTTAGGTTTAGAATCAAACACAGCATACACGCTCTCTGCTGTTACAAACTTTTCCCCAGATTCCGTACCAAAAACTAAAGGCGCATAAAGTGCATCATAAATAATTATATCAATCTGTTCACTAATATTCCCTCTTGAATCAAAAACAAAACCTTTATCAACTGCATATTTGTTAGGAAGAAAACTTCTGAAAAAGTCAATCCAAGCACTTTCGCAATGATCACCTTTTGTAACAGGATGCTTGAGTAAAATATTCAAATTTCCTGCTAAAATCGTTTGTTTTGTATTCATCAAATCATTTATTTCCATTATCAAATAACCTACCTTTATTAAATAAAATTCGAATGTTTTATAGGTACATAGGTATCTCGCACATTTGTTCTTAATTTTAACATAAAAACCGAATGACGTCAAGATATTCCAACCCCGATGCGTATTAAGCTCAATATATTGTGTTCTTAATTTCATTTATTCTTTAATCTAAAACTTAAACAATAGAATCATATGATATATATGACAGAAATCAACAAAAAGTTACATCAAACCTGAAAAAAATATTAAGATTTACAATTTATTAATAAAACGAGCCCTGAAATCATCAATCAGAGCTCGTTAGGTCGGATTCTATTTTTATATCATAAACATCATCAATCGCTATTTTTGTCTTAACTATGGTTATAGTCCTGTAAACTGGGTCTATGTTTGAGACAAGACCTGTTAGTGTTTCGTAGCAATCCTCTTTGTAATAAGTGAGAGTAATGAGCATACCTTTCTGAATTTTACCGAGCTTACTTGATAGGATTTCTGCTTCATCTTCAGAGAGTTCTTTTCTCGGCTCGACAATCTTTTCACGCTGTTTAATAACCTCATAATACCCGGTAAGAGCTGCGAACGGCATAAACTGTCTTGCTCTGTCTGCTTTCTTAATCGCCACCGTTATGTCCTCCTACCATCTTGTTTCTGCTTCGTGCAGTTGCTTTTTCTGTATAACTTATACCCTTGAGAATGATATTCTTACCGTACTTTTTCTTTATATCAACCACAGCTTCACGCAGTTTCTTTTCTTTCTCCTGTGCTTCAACATCATCGAAAAGGGATATTGAAGCCATATAGTCATCCTGCAAATTGTTAAGCCCTATTGTTATTCTACGTATGGGTGCATTCGGGTTAGTAGTCTCCTTATACAGCGACTCAAAGTAACCCATTATCTTCTTGAAGGAGTTTGTGAACTCCCCTATCTTCCTTGTACCGCCCGTTGAACGATTGGCATCCTTTGAATAGCCTATATGAAGCGAAATAGAGTCAATTACAAGGTGCTTTTCAATCAGCTCATCCACCTGCAAATCTACCATTTCTTTGACGATTGTAAACGCATCATTGTAGTTGTAATCTTCAAACAGAACCTGACCGTTGGATATAGAACTGCTCTTTGATTTATACTCGTGAATTTCCTTGATTGTACAAGGTTCAACACCATGTGCGTGGTCAATCAAAAACTCGGCATTAACGCCGAACTCTCTGTAAAGCAGGTCTTCGGGACATTCGGCAACACCTTTCAGGTCATATATACCGTAATGCTCAAGGCGCTTTGCAATTCCCCTGCCGATGTTCCATATATCCGTTATTGGTCTGTGAGTCCATATTTTTTCTTTGAAGCTCTCTTCATCCAAGATGCCTATAAAATTCGGTGAGTGCTTGGCTGTTACATCAAGTGCAACTTTACAGATAAACAAATTTGGACCAATACCCGCAGATGCAGGAATACCTGTTTCGTAAAACACAGCACCCATAAGCATAATTGTAAACTCAAGTGCGGTTTTCTTATACAGTTTCAGATAGTCCGTGATGTCAATAAAACACTCGTCGATTGAATAAACGTGTATATCTTCAGGGCTGACATAGCGAAGATAGACCGAATAGATATCCGCCGACACCTGCATATATTTCCTCATCTGAGGCATTGCTGTGATATATTCAATATTTCTCGGTATTTCAAAGACTCTGCAACGGTTTTTGTCACCGAGTTTTTTCATAGCAGGAGTTACGGCAAGGCAAACAGAACCGTTGCCCCTTGTAGGGTCAGCTACAACAAGATTGGTTGTCATGGGGTTAAGCCCACGCTCAACACATTCAACCGACGCATAGAAGGATTTTAAATCTATGCAGCAGTACATCTTATCTGACATTGCACATTCTCCTTAACGCCTTCCTGCCTCAACAAACCATCTTCCGTCTTCTTCGAACAGAAACGTTTCTTTGCCGTTTATCTGCACCGTATATCTTATATCTCCCCCACCCACAATCACCGATTTTGCTTTACAGCGATTCAGCAGGCGTTCCACAACATAAACTGAGCCGTCTTCCCAAAGAATACGCAGCGGACGACTCTTACCGTCTTTACCGTGCCATGCTACAACATCCACATACACTTTTCTGACCACTGCATATCCCTCCCGGATTCGTTGTAGAACATTTGTTCGTTTTTATATTTTACTCCTGTGGAAATGAATTGTCAAGAGGAATTTGCAGGAATTGAAAAAAGAGCTCTAAAATCAGAGCTCAATAATTATAATTTAGATGAACTAAGCTTATCTAATGTTGTATCAATAAAAATAACATATATCATACATAATAATAAACAAAGTTTGTTCAGCTGAATTAAGCAGAGCAAGCTTTAAATATATTAACGACTACTCTTTTTTATTTATACTTAAATGCAAATCACAATTTTAAACATATTTATCCTATCTTTTCCTTAATTATATTTTTAATTTTACTCTC
>JAZNRX010000007.1:0-7192 GCA_045590915.1 Acutalibacteraceae bacterium
TTTGTTTGAGAATGTTTCACAGACGTTTGAAGGAAGTGCAGCAGCTGCGAAAATCTTTTCGGGAATTGCGGTTGCAGGAACAGCCGCTTCTGCTGCAACTGCAGGTTCGGCGGCTGCAGGCACGGGAATATTTGCAAAAGCGGCTGCCGCAACAACTGCTCAGAAGGTTGTTGCCGGTCTGGTTGTGGCAGGTGTTGTTACAGGTTCAACTGTAGGTATCACATCGGTGGTAAAAAACAGAAACGAAAATGACCATAGTGTTATTCCGGCAACAGCCTATACCGAAACCGTTGATTATGCGGTTTCTCCCGAACCTGATGTTTCTGCGGTGAATATTATTCAGCCTTCATCTTCTGAAGAAGAAAAAGAGAACGAAGATAAGGTTTTGGATCACGATATTATCGGTAAAATGCCGATAAAAATCGATTACAAAGGCAAACTTAAACCCGGTAAAAACCATCTGACATTCGATGGTGAAGACTTCATATATTATATGAATTTTTATGCCGATAAGCCGGGATATTACCGCTTTGCCGGCGATTATGAAAGCCGGGCGGCGTATTGCCGTGTCAGCGTGCCTGTGTATGATTCGTCAGATGGTACGATAAACGGATTTGCAGACGGCGAAGGAACTTATAAGGACGGATTTGTCTATTATCTCGACGAGGGTGAAAATACTCTTGTTATAGAAAAAGGTATCAGATATGAGGGCAAAGAATCCTATGTTGATGTTGAATATCTCGGCGAAGAAATAGCCGAAATTGTTTTTGATGAAGAAAAAGTAAACAATGTTGTTCTCGGATATGATGAGTATATTGAGGGTGACATCCTGCTTTGGCAGAAACAAGAAGGCATCGATAACGGCTTATACGCAAATATCTTTCCGATGAAAATTGTTTTCACGGACGGAACAGAGTGCGATCTGGGCAATTGTGAGTTAAACTATCGTGTCAAGGAAGGTGAGCTGAAAGAAGGTAAGAATACCGCAATATTCACTCTCTGGGGAGAAACATACGAAAAAGAATTAACGCTGCGTCCCGTTACGGATTATGTCAAAGAAATTAAAGTGGATAATCTTGATGATTTTATTTATGCCGAAATCGGAGAAGACGGCTATGTGTATGATAAACCCGACGAAATTATTATGACAGTCACATATGCTGACGGAAGCAAGGAAACATTCAGCAGTAAAGATTGGGACGGATATATAAGACCGGATAACGGAGTTGAACTCAGGGTTTCCGTTTATCAGACAGATGTTAACCGCACCATGGATCAACAGCTCCGCAGCAGAGGACCTCTGAAATTTGTGGTTTCGATAGGTGAGAGCAACATTTATGTTGACCGTGTCTATATAATCAAAGATTTTGATATTATAGGCTTCCGAAAGGCTCTTGATAAGAATAATCTTACAACCGCGAAAGAATATATGGGTATAATAAAAGGATTTTATGAGCAGGCTTCAAATGATGTTTCCGATGCCGAAGATTATCTTCTTTATTCATATAACCTTGCAGAAAACACGGCGTATTATTCCTTCAAACTTGCAAAGAGAATAGCCGGCTTCGAGCTCGACTATGCGATAACAACCTATAAAATTCTCTCAGAAAATGAATTTGACTTTGAAAAGGAGTCTTTATCGTGAAATAATCATAAAATCAATTTTGCGGTTATTCTTGTTTTAGCAGGGTAACCACGGCTGTTGCCACAGGAAGCGAATCAACAAGAACATCTTGCGGCGAGTATGATGTTGCTGCAGTTGAATTTGCGGAATATTGTGCGGCAATATAATTTTTGAATTTGATTGAATGACTTGATTGAAAATTGAGGTGTAATCAGGATGAAAAAAACTTTGATAAAAACAACATCGGTTCTGCTGGCTTTAATAATGCTTCTGAGTGTTGCTGTGACAGGAGTATCAGCGGAAACTTCATCCGATTCCGTTGTCTATATCGCAGGTGCACTTATTGAAGGTTCAGAAGAAGGATATTGGCTTGAAACAGATGGCAAATTAACTTCAGATAACGCATCTGCGGAGAACTATAATGTTAAATTTGAGCCTGCAACAGAATCAACAAACGCAAAGTTAACATTAAAAAACGCAAATCTGAGTCAAAAAGCAGATTTGGACGGAGATACGTTTATTTGTTGTTCGGCTGTAGTTCTTGATATTGAGATCTTGGGCGAAAATACTATTGAATGTGCAAATTACGCTTTTTATCTGCTTGCAGAAGCAAAATTCATCGGAAACGGTAAGCTGAATATTAACAGCGGAGAAGATTCAATAATCTCTATTGTATCCGGTTCCGATGTTACCGTTAGCGACAATGTTTTTATCGATTGTAATACTCCTTGTGGCATCATAACAATAACAGAAGAAAACACAGTTACAATTGAGGATAATGCAAACGTCAATATTACGGGTGGAGGGGTTAGCTCAGCGGGTCTTACCGTTAAAGACGATGCGGTGCTTACCGTTGAAACTGCCGTTAACAACCACGTTAACAGCCGTGAATTATTATCAGTTGAATTATGGGGAGATATTAACATAAGCGGTAATGCAGCCGTCAATCTTTCTGTTATAAACGAATGCGTCGATGAGACCGAAATTGATACAAAAGCATTGGAAATTCACAAAGGCAATGTCAATATCAGCGATAATGCTCAGTTCAATGTGATTTCAAGCGGAGGATATGAAAGCTATGGCGTTTATCTTTGGAACGGCAATATGAGTGTTACCGGCAGTGCAAAGGTAAATGTAAAATCCGACAATGCATCAGGAACAGCAGCTATATGTGCGGAATCGACATATGACCCTGTTCTTACAGTCAGCGACAATGCTTCGATTATTGCTCAAGCAGGTATCGACAGTAATTCACCGGGCACAGCAATTGTGTTTTCTGAAATTATCGTAAGTGATAATGCTGTTATAAAAGGTGTTTCGGGAAATAATAATCAGCTTGAAGAAGGCGAAGAAATCAGCGGTAGCCGCTATGGTATATATTCCGAAAAACTGACTGCCACCGGATGTGCGGAAATTACAGGCATTGCAGGTAAAGCAGGAAGAGAATCGTATGGAGTTTTCAGCAGAAATGCAACTATCAGCGATGAATGCAAAATAACAGGTATGTCCGGAGTTTCCGAAGAATTTTCTGTAGGCGTAGGCTTTTCAAATGCTGTTATAAACGGAAACTCGCAGATTAATGCAGAAAGTGATACTGCGTTAAAGAGGGATTCTATAGGTTTAGGTTCATATACACTTGATGTCAGCGGCAATGCTTTGATTAATGCCAAGGGTGGTGCTGTCGGTACATCAAACGGCATTTCGGCAGGAATTTATGCCGGCGATTCAGCAAAATTTTACGGTTCTGCAGAAATTAATGCAACAACAGCACCTGATGATGTATATGACGATCGTAATTGTCACGGTATTTGTGCTGAAATGCTGTCAATAAATGATAATGTCAAAATTACCGCATCGGGAAATGCAAAATACACAAGTGCCGGCATAAGTACAAATGAAATTGAAATTAACGGTGCTCCTTCAATTACGGCAACAGGAAATTATTCCGCCTTTAATCTTTCGGAATATTATGAAATCTTTAAAAACGAAGATACCGATATTTTTGTAAGCACCGACACCGATCCCGAAAACTCAGCCGAGTGGGACGGAGAAAGTGTTTTGATGACATATTTTGACGGTTCAAATGACGTTGTCAGTCCTTATAAATATGTAAAAATCGAACCCGCTGAAAAAACATACACCGTAACCTATTATCTCACCGCAGGCGGAGAAGTATACGATACAAAGACTTTTGCTGAGGGTGAAACAATAGTTCACCCCATTCCCGAAACAGAACCCGGTATCGCTTTTGTGGAGTGGGCAGACGAAAACGGCAATCCGCTTCCCGAGGTGATGGGAACAGAGGATATTGTTGCTTATGCAGTTCTGAACGTTGAGTCCTATGCCGTAACATATATGGTTGACGGCTCGGTCCATGAGAAATATACAGTAACCTATGGTGCGGAAGTTCCCGTTCCCGATGCACCCGAAAAAGAAGGGTTTATCTTTGTGGGATGGACACCCGAAATTCCCGATTCCATGCCTGTAAACGATCTGATATTCATTGCAGTTTTTGAACGAAAATCTTATGCTCTCACATACGATGTCAACGGTGGCAGCGGTAATATCGCTCAACAGACAGGCGATGTAAATTACACTATCGGTTCAACAGTTCCTTTCCGTTCAGGCTATAACTTCCTTGGTTGGTCAAAAAATAACAGCGCAGCTTCTGCCGACTATGTTCCGGGTGACAGCATAATTCTTACAGAAGACACAGTGCTCTATGCAGTATGGGCAAAGAGAAGCTATCTTCTTACCGAAAGCGATATTTTCTCTTTTGTTAACAGCAGAAGCAATTTCAAAACCGGTACATACACAATGACTGACAGTGATTTCATAAAGCTTACCGATTATATATGCAAATTGTATAACGCTAAGACAGCAGCAACCTATATCAACAGACTCCAGGTTGCTCGTTCCGATGCATGGGGCGGTTCGTGTTTCGGAATGTCAATGTCGGTTATTCTTAACAAAACAGGGCAAATAGATTTTGTTGAAAACTTTGATCCGTCTGCTGCAAATATGTACGGTGTTGCACGTCCCTATCAGAACGAAGCGGTTCAGAGTGCAATAAATTATTATCAGATATCTCAAAGAGTTAACGGGTTCAGAACAACCACCTATACGATTGATAAAGGTAACTTCAGTACAGGTCTTGAAAAACTGGTGAATACAGTCAAGGATGGAAATATGACGTTGCTTATCTATTCCTGGCCTGAAGGTTGCCATGCAATAGTTATCGTCGGTTATGAAAAGGCAGAAGACGGAGGACACAACCTGATAGCTTATGATAACAGATATGGCTCGAAATATATCAATGTTTATGTTGATGAAGGATATAATACTTGCATTGTAAACGGCAAAGAAGAAGCGTATTATGTTGAATTTAATACCAATTTCTCTATATTTAATAGAATTGATATTGATGGTCCCGGTAATGATATGGTTTTCACATCCAGCAGCGAAAGCATCGGAACGGAAATAGGCATCAAGCTTAACGGCAATATAACCATAAAAAATGCCGAAGGTGAAACCCTGACGGTAAACAACGGTATTATCGGCGGCGATATGGAAGTTATCTCATCTTACGTAATTGTTAATTCAACGGTCGATAATCCTGTTGTTCCCGGAACGCTTATGCTTAAGGTTGAGGATAGTGACAGCTTTACTTTTGACAGCACGGCAGACGAGATTTCCGCTTCACTTTCAACCGATGAATGTTATGCGGAAGTAACTGCAACTGCAGATGAGGTTGTTATTTCAGAAGACGAAGGTATTTACACAACAGGCGATGATATTGAATTTAATGGCTGGCTCTCACTGAATAACGATATGGGTGATGTGATAAACTTTGAAGGTCAGGGCAACAGCGAAGTTAACTTCCTCTATGGTAACAATGACGAAATTATCGTTGAAGGAGCAAATGACGAAAGCACAATCACTGTTTACAGCAATCTGGTTGATGTTGACGAAGTTACATTCAGCTCCGAATATGAAACCCTGAATATCAGCGGAGAAACAGATAATATAGCAATAACCGCTTCAAGCAAAAACGACGGTGTTTTTGATGTGAAGGTTGCTGAAATAATCAATACCGAACCTGCCATTGAAATCACAAATCCGTCAACCACTCAAATCAACTATGGCGACAAAATTATTCTTCACGCAAACACAGAAATTGATTTGCCGGAAGGATACTACATTGTATGGACAGCAAACAATGATAACTTTACTTGCGAAGTGTCCGGTGACGGTAAGACCTGCACAATAACACCGTCTTCAAGCGGTAATACGATATTTACCGTAACAATCTATGATGAAAACGGTGAAATAATTGATACAGATACACAAGAAATGACATCAAAAGCAGGTCTTTGGCAAAAAATAGTTGCATTCTTTAAAAACATCTTTGGCCTTACCAAAACTATCCTTCAGTTCTTTAAAAAATAACTTTTGATTAAAACTTACGAACTATTACTAACAATAAATAACGCCCGTGACATTTTTAAAAAACTGTCACGGGCGTTATTGTTGTTGCTTGTAACAAATACAACCCCTGGCTATGCCAGGGGGATAAAAAAGCTTTTAGCGAGGGGAGAAGTAGACAAGAAAAAAGCTCCTTGATATAGTAGAAGTGGTTTGCCGACCACACAACTAAAATAACAAGGAGGTCTTTAACGTGAAAGAAAAAGACATAAATAGTTTAGAACATACAAGTTGGAGATGTCAATACCATATTGTATTTGCACCGAAATACAGAAGGCTTGCAATATACAGAGAGATAAAGGTGGATATAGGGAAGATATTGAGACAGTTATGCCAACAAAAAGGAATAGAAATAATAGAAGCAGAACTGTGTCCAGACCATATCCATATGCTGATAAGCATACCGCCAAAGTATAGTATGTCACAGATAATGGGATATCTGAAAGGCAAGAGTAGTTTGATGATATTTGACAGACACACAAATTTAAAATACAAATATGGAAATAGGCACTTTTGGGCAAGAGGCTATTTTGTAGATACAGTAGGAAGAAACAAAAAGCAAGTAGCAGAGTACATAAGGAACCAGCTTGCAGAAGACCAAATAGCAGACCAAATGAGCCTTAAAGAGTATGTAGACCCGTTCACGGGTAGCGAGAACAAGAAAGCATAAAAATAACCCCTTGAGGGGTAGCTGAAAAAGGAATGCGGTCGGCAAACCTTTCAGTGCCCCTTAAGTGGTTTCGTCTGTTTAATGCCCTTTTAGGGCTCAATCAAGCCTCCGGCTTAGCCGGAGGTCCTGACTTGCACTGCGAAACCGTCAGCTAACATTGATAGGTCTTCTAATAGTTCCTTATCATTATTAACCCAAGGATTTCGAGGGTTATTTTTTGCCCAAGCGTACTTAAAATCGTACTATTTTTTTATACATTTATCACATCTGACAGCATTTTGGCTACATTCTCATCTTTGTTCGGGTACAGATGAGAATAGATACCGAGAGTTGTTTCAATGTTCTCGTGCCCGAGTCTTTCGGAAACGAGCAGAATAACTACACCCATCTCAATAAGTAACGAGGCATGAGAA
>JAZNRX010000008.1:0-12163 GCA_045590915.1 Acutalibacteraceae bacterium
CAGCCAAAAACAAAAGAGAGGAACAAAGTTCCTCTCTTTTGTTTTTAGTTGAGATATGCCGATGAAGAACCTCGCAACCGCGTTGCGGTTGCTTGTTTTGCGCTTCAGGCACTTGGGTTTATTTTATCCTTCGGCGCAAAACGAGGTTCAGAATCCTAGTGCCCCAGCCAGAAAAAAGACCAACTCACTTGTGAGTTGGTCTTTTTTTAACGAAATAAATCCCTTGCGGGATTTGTGAAATGCACAGTGGCACGTGAGTGGGATTTATTTTATTTCACATTGCGACGAAGGAGCAATATTTCACAATGTGCGAAAGCACATTATTTCACATTCGGCAACGCCGAATATTTCATTAACTCCGTTTAAGTTCGAATCCTTAATGCAATCCCCGTAGCCTTTATACAAAGAAAACGACAGGCTTGGTATATCATCAGCCGTAGACTGTATATCATCAACACGGCGTTGCCGTGTTGTTTCTCATCACACCGTAGGTGTGCATTATGTCGGCTTGATTATATACAAAACTTCATTTTGATGATATGCAATTCCTAAGGAATTGATGATATACAAGGCTTTGCCTTGATTTATACTAAATTTCCTCTTGTGCAAAATTGTAAAAAACATTTTCTTCTTTACTAAGTAAATCTTTAAAAATAAGAAAATTTGTGTTTTTTTTCAAAAATCTGTTGACACTTACCTTGGGTAAGACTATATCATAAGCTTGTAAAGGAGGCAGAATGATGAAAATTAAGGAAGTTTCTCAAAATACAAATCTTACAGAAAGAGCAATCCGGTTATATGTTGAAAACGGTCTTGTTGCTCCCTCGTGCAGTGAATCTTATCAGGGCAGACGGAATATTGATTTTTCTGCAGAGGATGTTGATATTCTGAAAAATATATCGACTTTAAGAAAAGCAGGTTTTTCAATTGCTGAAATTAAACAAATTCAACAGGAGCCCACCTGCAGCAAGGAAATCTTAAAAAACATTATTGATAAAATCAATGAGAGAATCGTTTCAGATTCGGAAATTCTTTCCTGTCTTACGCCCTTGCTTTTTGAGGATAAGCTTGATATTGAAAGCATTTGCCGTGTACTTAATAAGCCTGTAATTGACGATAAATCATTGCCTACTGAAGACAGTGAAATTTCTCATCCCATGAAAATTATGCGTAAGGTCTTTCTTATCTTCTGTATTTGTTCGTTTGTTTTCTCTGTTCTTTGCTGTGTGCCGATTTTTTCTGTTGAAATCAATGATTATATATCGTATCTCTATCCTGTTTATCCTGCGGATGCAATATATCTCATTATCGCTTTTGTTGCCTCGCTTATAATCCCGTTGATATTGCTTATTCTGTTAAAAAAGAAAGACTTTGGAACTAAAAAAGCAATCAAAATAAAGACGGTTGTTTCTGCTGCTATGCTTGTTTTGTTTGTTCCGGCTATAGTTTTTACTTCTGCGTGGGGTTTTGTTTCAGGTATGAGTCATCCGGAAAGCTTACTGATTTCTCAAACATATAACATCAACAATTATATGAAGTTTGATGATGAAAATGCTAAAAATGCAATGGCGGAATTCTTACCGGAAAATCTTCCAAATATCAAAGGTATAAAATATGAGTATTATTATAAAGAATACGGAGTGTTTCATGAGCCTCCGCGTACAGAGATTTTTCTTGAAATTCCGCTGAATAACGAAGCCTTTGAAAAAACAGTGAGTTATTATAAGTCATTCAGACCTGCTGACAGTGTTTGCGATACAGAAGAGTCCACAGAAGGAAGCTGGAAAATTATATTTTACAGACAAGAAAATGAACATGCACCTTCAAACTATTCACCTCTTTTTGCGTATAATGAAGCAACACAAACGGTCAGATTTATCTGCGAATACGGGCGGGTTTCAATGAAAGGTGCCTTAAAAGCACATTCATTGATGAGCGGATATGATTGGTAAAAGCTCTTGTTGATTTTTGCCGTCAAGTTAAAAGTAGGATCATTTATGTAATCAAACCGATCATAATGCAGAAAAACGACAGGACTTATCCCTGTCGTTTTTGTGTTGTCAATTTTTTAGGACTTGTGCAGGATTTCGGTTATTCTATTTGTTTATTTCTACGAAGTATGTTATTATATTGAAGTATATTTTATTTGTCGCAGGAGGATAAAATGAGCCGTTTTGTTGAACTTGAATTATTAACTGAGAATGTGAAGAAAGAGTTGAAAAAACTGTTTAATGAAGATTCGACAGGTCATGATCTTCTTCACACTTTAAGAGTTGTAAAAAATGCAGAGCTTCTTCAGAAAGAACACGGCGGTGATGCTTTTATTATCACACTTGCTGCACTTTTGCATGATGCCGATGATAAGAAGCTATCTCCGGGAACTTATAAAAATAAAGATAATGCAAGAAGAATTCTTTGTGCAAACGACATATCAGAGGATGATATGGAAAGAATAATCAGTATTATAAATTCTGTTTCCTTTTCTGACGGAAAAACTGCTGAAACCATTGAAGCAAAAATCGTTCAGGACGCAGACCGACTTGATGCACTGGGAGCTATAGGAATTGCAAGATGCTTTTCCTTTGGCGGTGCTCACGGCAGACCGATTTATAACGAAAGTGATTTCATTGAAGGAAATATAGAAACGAGTACTTCGGGAATTGCACATTTTTATCAGAAATTGCTGAGACTCAAAGATATGATGAATACTCAATATGGCAGAAGGGAAGCTGAAAAAAGGACAGATTTTCTTGAAAAGTATCTCACTCAGTTCATTTCTGAAATAAAAAATGAGAATTAACTGCCCTGTTTATTTATGTTTCTTGACTTATATTATTATAATGGTGTATTATATTAAGTTGAAATAATGTTTTTGGAGGAAAATATGGCTAAAAAAGCAGAATACGGAAACGAAAGTATCGTTTCTCTTAAAGGTGCTGACAGACTCAGAAAAAGACCTGCCGTTATTTTCGGTGATGACGGTCTTGAAGGCTGTCAGCACTCGGTTTTTGAAATCATATCAAACTCAATAGACGAAGCCAGAGCAGGCTACGGAAACAGAATTGTTGTAACGCGGTTTCTTGATAATTCAATAGAAGTACAGGATTTCGGAAGAGGTATGCCTGTAGATTTTAATACGAAAGAAAACAGATATAACTGGGAGCTTCTTTTCTGTGAAATGTATGCAGGTGCGAAATATAATAACAATGACGGAAGCAGTTATGAATTTGCTTTGGGACTTAACGGTCTCGGACTTTGTTCAACCCAGTATTCATCCGAATATATGGAGGCTGAAATCCATTCTGACGGAATATGTTATAAGCTTGAATTCCGTAAGGGCGAGAACATCGGCGGCTTGAAAAAAGAGCCTTATGACAAAAAGGATACGGGAACAAGAATTCGCTGGAAGCCTGACCTTGATGTTTTTACCGATATTGCAATTCCTCTCGAATATTATCAGAATGTTATGAAGAAACAGGCGGTTGTCAACAACGGTGTCCGTTTTATTCTGAAAAATCAGCTGACAGAGTCACGCTTCGAAACATATGAATACAGGTATGACAACGGTATTGTCGATTATCTCGGAGAGGTTGTTGATAATAAGGCAATAACACCAATTCAGTATTGGTCCTGTGAAAAAAGCGGCAGAGACCGTGAGGATAAGCCTGAATATAAGGTAAAGATTTTTGCGGCTCTTGCATTTTCCGATAAAATGTCAATGAAGGAATACTATCACAATTCAAGCTATCTTGAATACGGCGGAGCTCCCGATAAGGCGGTAAGAAGTGCTTTTGTATCCCAGATAGATGCTTATATGAAACAGAACGGGAAGTACAATAAGACAGATTCTAAAATAACTTTTCAGGATATTGATGATTGCCTTGTGCTTGTAATGTCCTCATTTTCAACACAGACATCCTATGAAAATCAGACAAAGAAAGCAATTACAAACAAATTTATTCAGGAGGCAATGACAGCCTTTCTGAAGCATCAGCTTGAAATATACTTTATCGAAAATAAGCTTGAAGCAGATAAAATCTGTGAAAGAATTCTTATAAATATGCGTTCCCGTGTCAGAGCAGAGGCAACAAGAGTCAATGTTCAGAAGGCTCTTTCCGGCGGAAATGATATGCTTAACAGAATTGAAAAATTTGTTGACTGCCGCAGTAAAGACGTCAATGAACGCGAAATTTTTATCGTTGAGGGTGATTCGGCATTAGGTGCCTGTAAGCAGGCAAGAGATTCGGCTTTTCAGGCTGTAATCCCTGTCAGAGGTAAAATACTTAACTGTCTTAAGGCTGACCTTGCAAAAGTTTTCAAGAGTGAGATTATTACAGATCTCATTAAAATTCTCGGTTGCGGAGTTGAGGTTTCCGGAAAAGCGGTCAAGGGTGTGCCCGAATTCAATATAGATAATCTCAGATGGAATAAGGTTATAATCTGTACCGATGCCGATTATGACGGCTTCCAGATAAGAACCCTTATTCTCACAATGATATATACTCTTATGCCGTCAATTATTGAGGCGGGCAAGGTATATATTGCAGAATCTCCCTTGTACGAAATTACTTCAGGTAAGCATACGTGGTTTGCATACAATGAAAAAGAAAAGCAGGATGCCCTTGATGAAATCGGTGATGCAAAGTATACAATTCAGCGTTCCAAGGGACTTGGTGAAAATGATGCGGATATGATGTGGCTTACCACGATGAATCCCAAAACAAGACGTCTTATAAAAATAGAACCCGATTTCGATCCTGTTGCAATTTCAGATAAATTTGACCTTCTTTTAGGTGATAATCTGCAGGGCAGAAAAGACCATATTGCACAGAACGGTCACTTATATATTGATATGGCTGATCTCAGCTGAAAGGACTTTATATGGCAAGAAAAAAGAAAACTCCCGAGGAGGAGAATAAAACTGCGGCTCCCGTGGATCCCAACGCTCACATAGCCGGTGCGGGAGAGGTTGCAAATCAGTATATTACAGATACTCTTGAAGTAAACTATATGCCTTATGCTATGAGTGTTATTATGTCGAGAGCTATACCCGAAATAGACGGCTTTAAGCCCTCACACAGAAAGCTTCTCTATACAATGTATAAAATGGGGCTTTTGTCGGGGGCAAGAACAAAATCAGCCAATATAGTAGGTCAGACAATGAAGCTTAATCCCCATGGTGACGGTCCCATTTATGAAACAATGGTCAGACTCACCAAAGGTAACGAGGCATTACTCCATCCTTATGTTGACTCAAAGGGTAACTTCGGTAAGGCATATTCCAAAAATATGCAGTTTGCCGCATCCCGATATACAGAGGCAAAGCTTGCCCCCATATGCAGTGAACTGTTTTCGGATATTGATAAGGAAGCTATTGACTTTGTGCCGAACTACGATAATACAATGCCCGAGCCTGTTTTATTTCCCGTAACCTTCCCCAGTGTGCTTGTAAATTCCAATTCGGGTATTGCAGTCGGTATGGCAAGTAATATTTGCTCCTTTAATCTCAGAGAGGTATGTGAAACCACAATAGCTCTCATTAAAAATCCTGACCACGACTGTACTGAAACTCTCAAGGCTCCCGATTTCAGCGGCGGAGGCTCGTGTATTTACGATCCTGTAAAAATCAGAGAAATATATTCTACGGGCAGAGGCTCTCTGAAGGTTCGCGGAAAGTGTGAATATGATAAAAAGAATAATTGCATTGATATTACCGAAATTCCTCCCACGACAACCTGTGAAGCAATTATCGACAAGATAATCGAGCTTGTCAAAGGCGGAAAGCTTCGTGAGATAAGTGATGTCAGAGACGAAACAGACCGTTCAGGTCTTAAAATTACGGTTGATCTTAAAAGAGGTGCCGATGCGGATAAGGTAATTTCCGTTCTTTTCAGGAAAACTCCCCTTGAGGATCCGTTCCCTTGTAATTTCAATGTTCTTATCGGCGGAACTCCTATGACGCTGGGCGTTGCTGACCTTCTCAATGAATGGATAGCTTTCAGAGTTGAATGTGTAAAGAGAAGAACATATTTTGAACTGAAAAAGGCAAAGGACAGGCTTCATCTTCTCAAGGCTTTACAAAAAATCCTTCTTGATATTGATAAAGCCATTAAAATTATCAGACAGACTGAGGAAGAAGCAGATGTTGTTCCCAATCTTATGATTGGCTTCGGAATTGATGAAATTCAGGCGGAATATGTTGCTGAAATTAAGCTGCGCCATCTTAACCGTGAGTATATTCTCAAAAGACTTGAGGATATTGAGAAGCTTGAAAATCTTATCGAAGACCTTGAAGATATTCTCAACAGCAAGAACAGAATAAAGAAGCTTATTATAGATGAGCTTAAAAAGGTTGCCGATAAATACGGAATGGAAAGAAAAACGGATATTATTTATGAATCCGAGCTTGAAGAGATTGATGAGGATGATGAAATTCCCGATTACTCCGTAATGGCATTTTTTACCAAAGAGGGCTATTTCAAGAAAATCTCCCACCAGTCATGGAGAATGGGCAATAACCATAAGCTTAAGGACGGAGATGAAGTTATATTCTCGGCAGAGGTTTCAAATAACTCCGAGCTTCTGTTCTTTACAAATAAAAATCAGTGCTATAAATCCCGTGTCAGTGAATTTGAGGAATGTAAAGCCAGTGTTCTCGGTGACTTTGTTGCCGCAAAGCTTCAGATGGATGAGGGAGAAACAGCAATTTATATGGCAGTTGTCAGTGAATATAAGGGGTATATTCTTGTATTCTTTGAAAACGGTAAGGTTGCAAAAATTGATGTTGCTTCTTATGAAACAAAAACCAACCGTAAAAAGCTGATAAAGGCATATTCGGATAAATCGGTTCCTGTAGCATTCAGATATATTACCGAAGACGGTGAATTTATTATGTCAACAACTGCAGGCAGGTATCTTTGCTTCAATTCCGGTGCAATAGCATCAAAATCTGCAAAGGATACACAGGGTGTTGCAGTAATGACATTGAAAAAAGGTCACAAGGTAATTGCAGTTGAGGATTTTTCTGAGAACAGATTTAAAAAGCCTGCAAGATACCGCACAAAAACTCTGCCCTCGGCAGGTGCAATTCTCTCTGCCGACGATCAGGGTGAACAACTGACCATTGATAATGCAGAATAAAGACAGTCTGTGAAAGGAAGAAAACAATGAGTCCTTTATTAAAAAACAAAAACAGGGCAGGAGACAATAAATATCTTCTGAGAAAATATTGCTTGCTGTCCGCCGCATTTGCCTGCGGTATTATGATGGTGATTTTCTTTTTTCACGATAATACTCTGGCTTTCGGAAAAAATACGGTTCTCAGAATGGATCTCTATCATCAGTATGGCCCCTTATATGCAGAGGTGTATGACCGGATACTCGGCGGAGACAGCCTCATATATTCATGGACATCGGGATTGGGAGCATCCTTCCTCGGTAACCTTTTCAATTATTGCAGCAGTCCCTTTGCGCTCGTGATGCTTTTGTTCGGACACAAGAATATGCCTGAGGCTATTGCTGTTATGATTATGCTTAAAGCGATGTTTGCTGCCGGCGCATTCACCTATTATATCAATAAATCCAATAATTGCGTGAAAAAAGAAAGTATAGCCTTCGGACTTCTCTATGCATTTTCCGGCTATTTTGTGGCTTTTTCGTGGAATATAATGTGGTTTGATGCAGTTGCGGTATTTCCGTTGGTAATTCTCGGTATAGAAAGAATCATTCAGAAAAATAAGCCCGCTTTATATATTGCCGCAATGACATATACAATGATAAGCAATTACTATATGGCTTATATGATTTGTATTCTGTCGGTAATGTATTTCCTTTATTTCTTCTTCGGACGTTATGAGCTTTCGTCAAAGATATTAAGAGCCGTTAAAGTAGAAAGCTGTGAAATTGAAATTGCAGAAGCTTCAGAAATACAGACGGAAGAAACTATAGTGCAGGAAGAGTCGGTATCAGAAGCAGTTGAAGAAGACTCTGTTGATATTGAAATTACTGCTGTTGAAGAAACCTCCCCTGAAGAGATTTATACCGAAAATATTGAAGAAAGTATTATAGATAATAATGCTGCAGTTGTAACGGAAAAGAAGGAAAAGCGTCATCCGTTCAAAGAAAACCGTTTCTGGATTACAGGATGGACATTTGCCCTTTCTTCCTTCCTGTGCTTCCTTCTTGCTGCATTTGCATTGCTTCCTGTGTACTATTGTCTTCAGACATCCTCAGCAACAGGAGGAAATTTCCCTGAGGATTCAAAGCAGTATTTTGATATTTTTACATTTATTGCAAACCATCTGCCCGGTGTTGAAGCAACCATAAGAAGCAGCGGAGATAATGTTATTCCCAATGTTTATTGCGGTCTTCTTACTGTTATGCTTCTTCCTTTCTACTTCTTCTCCGATAAGATAAAGGGTAAACAGAAGGTAGCCTCAACAATTCTTCTGATGGCTTGTCTTTGCGGCTTCGTGCTCAACTATTTCAATTTTATATGGCACGGCTTCCATATGCCTAATGACCTTCCTTACAGATGGTCCTTCGCATATTCCTTCTTCCTGTTACTCATAGCCTTCAAGGCATATGAAAGAATAGACGAATTTTCAAAAAAATCCTTCATCGGTGTGGGATTTGCCGTAATGTGCTTCGCTGTACTTGTTGAACGCTTTGAAATTCCTAACTGTGACGAGCTTACAATTCTTCTGACTGTAATTTTTGCTGTTCTCTATGTAGTGATTTTAGGAATGAAAAAATCCGATAAATACAGACAATCTGCAATTATCGGTCTGCTTTTCTTTACAATAATTCTTGAAATTGTTGTTGCCGATGCACCTAAGATGACAATGGCACAGCCTAAGGAAGCATACACATCAGATTATTATTCATATCAGCAAATAAGCGAAGAAGCAGAAAAAGACGATGACGAGCTTTTCTACAGAACTGAGCTTGCAAAGCTTCGTGCAAGAATGGATCCCTCATGGTACGGCTATAACGGAGTGTCCATTTTCTCATCTATGGCATATGAGCATACTGCAAAAACAATGGAAAAACTCGGCTTGTTCGGCAATAATATAAACAGCTACACATACTATCCACAGACTGCAATATTCAATTCATTTTTCAATATAAGATACATCTATGACAATATGAATTTCCTGCAGAATGACGATATGTATAAAAAGGTATCAGAAAATGAAAAATTTGAAGCCTTCAAATATAATTATTATCTGCCCTTGCTTTTCTCCGTAAGTGACAGTATCACAGAATGGGATTTCTCCTCCTCTGATCCGTTTACCGTTCAGAATGAGCTTATGTATAGTGCAACAGGCATAGAGGATGTTCTTATTCCTGTTGATGCAACATCTGTGAATACCGAAAATCTCAAGGAGCTTTCTCTTTCATCCGTTAATGGCGGAACAACCTTCAGTGTAACAAAATCCGCTAACGGTTCAGAAGGAAAGGCATATGTAAAAATTCAGCCTGAGCAAGCAGGAAACTATTATATTTATGTTGGCTCCACAAAGCTTTCTTCTATGAATATTGAAGCAGGCGGGCTTTCATATTTCTACAACAGCACATCAATCCAGCCCTTTATTCTTGATCTTGGTTATCTTGAGCCGGAGGATGAGGTTGTTATAACCTATACCGTGGCATCTGCAAATAACACCGCAACACTGACATTTTGTGCTGCAAGGCTTGATGATGCAAAGTTCAGTGAAGCATATGATAAACTTTCTTCCAACGGCACCTTCAATATGACCTCATTTGAAGAAATCTCCTTTGAAGGAACAATAAATATCACAAATGACGAACCGTTTATCTGGACATCAATTCCTTATGATGAAAGCTGGGAAATCACACTTGACGGAAGGCTTCTCACATATACGCAATATGATAAAGAAACTGATGAAATTACAAAAGACGGTGATATAGTCAAAATCGGAAACGGCCTTATAGGAATAAAGGCACAGAAGGGTGAACACACTGTTTCCTTCAAGTATAATGCAAAAGGACTTTCAACAGGCATAAAGCTTACGGTCATAGGTCTAGGAATTCTTGCTCTTGCAGTTCTTTATAAAATTTGGCTCAGAAAGTTCTTTGAAAAAATCGGTTTTGTTCCCGTGGTTTTCAGACAGCCTGATTATTTCAATGATTAACAGAGGTATTATGGAAAATAAATACGATTGCGGAAATAATACAGAGCTTGAGCTTTATTATAATAAAACCGCAGAGGAATATAATGAATTGCTGTCACATATCCGTGAAGACGGGTATGTGACGGTACAGTCAACTGAAATTGATGCCTTTTTAAGTGTTACTTTGAAAAAAGACAAGGTTCAGAAAACAGTTACATATGATAAAAATGCAAGGGAAATAAGATATATAACAGATTGTTATTCTTCTGTTCTCAACACTGAGTACAGAAAAGCAGGGAAGTGTCCCGTAAGAATGTGGCAGTTTGAGGTTGATCACACTCTTATTGACTGCGGTATGTGTTATATCTTTCAATGTACGGATTATTCGTTTATAATTATTGACAGTGCTCATTTTTATTCACTGAATGATGATGAGAGGCTTTATGAGTTATTAAGAAAAGAGACTCCCTCAGATTTGCCCGTTGTAATATCCGGTTGGTATCTTTCACACGGTCATGCAGACCATATATGCAAGTGCCTCGATTTTTTGCTGAATAAAAAAGAGGTTGAGGTTAAAGGTATATATTATAATTTTGTACCCGATACACATTTTTTTGCACAAACTTGGCTTATTGCCGACAGAAAGCACACAGAGCTTTTTAATCGTGAGGTCGGGAAGATGACACATATCCCGAAGTATAAGCTTCATTCAGGCCAGTATTTTTATATAGACTGCATCAGATTTGATGTTCTTTGTAATCATGAGGATGTATTTCCGCAGTCACTTGAGGATTACAACGATTCCTCGCTTATGTCTGTTATAACTGTTGACTCTGATAAAATCAGCCTTCCGGGTGATGCAAGCTCCAAGGCAAGCATTATTGTTGAAAGACGTTATTCTGATTTCCTTAAGTGCGATATCGTTCAGGTTTCACATCACGGTCATCATGGCACGAGTGTTGATTTTTATAAGAAGACTCAGGCAGAAATTGCTCTTTTCCCTGTAACTCAGATTAAATTCGATGAAGAATATCCGAGAATAGAAGCAAACCGTGTAGCCTGTGATATTGCACGCCGTACATATATCGCATCAAACGGAACGGTTATGTTTACCTTCCCCCTTGAAAATTCAAAAATTCTCATATATCCCGATGAAACAAATGAAAGCTTTGAGGGCGTTTTTAATCTGTGGAATTACGATTACACAGAGGAATTCAAAAATAATCACATAGAGACCTTCAAAGCAAACAATAAATTCCGAGAGGATTTATACTAAAAGTTGTCAAGGCAGCCGCTCTTAAAAAGGCTGCCTTAAATAATTAAAATAAATAAAAAAATATTAAAAAAGTATTGACAATTATAAAACCAAGTGATATAATTCCTTTTGTTCGATGAACAAGCGAGAGTGGCGGAATCGGCAGACGCGCACGTTTGAGGGGCGTGTGGTAATCCCGTACGGGTTCAAGTCCCGTCTCTCGCACCAAACCAGAAAAATCCGAACCAAATTTTCCCAATAGGAAAAGGGTTCGGATTTTTTGTTTTTTTTGAGCTGTGATTATTTCGGTAACGGATTTGCTAAATCTACTAACTCCCAACCGAGAAAAAAGTAAATATAAAAAAATATGGAGGGTAACATCGAATTCATCGGTGTTACCCCTTTTCTATGTAGGCACAGTCTGGTTAAATATTCAAATATTCATCAGGATTTTTCTCTGTATCAATATTAAAACTTTCTTTTATTTCATCTGCTACTTCATAACCTGTTGTTGTTATTCTGAATATTTGTCTTTTGTAGCTTAGTGCTGTGATAAGTCCGTAGTTCTCAAGTTCAATTACGGCATCTTCCCAACGAGATTCCTCCCTTGCAGTTGCATCTTCGCCTACAAAATTCCAGTTTCCTCCACAAACTGACAAACCAGTTATAGACTTCAACATAGTAACTTGTCCGTCTGAAGAATTTGCAGCATAAACCAACAAAATTCCTGCATCCTTTGATATAGTGGTTTGCGATTCCTCAACTACTTCCT
>JAZNRX010000009.1:0-5477 GCA_045590915.1 Acutalibacteraceae bacterium
ATAAGGCGTGTTACGAGTTTTGAGTTGTAAAGCGGATCGGGCAAAACATCACGTTTTGCTATATTGCCTCTTCTTGGCACTTCGCTTCCCTCCTTCATAATAATGATATCTTAGGTACTCGAGTGACAAATCCCGTTGCGCCAATGAAGGTTTTAATCACAGCCTTACGCTATATATAAAACTTACATTGGTGAATAAATCAACCTGCAAGAAGATTTTGTCCTGATAGTTTTTTTGAAAGCGGCTTATTTCTTTGCCTTTGCTTTCTTTGTGCCGTACTTGGAACGGCTCTGCATTCTGCCGTTAACGCCCTGAGCATCAAGTGTTCCGCGGACGATGTGGTAACGTACACCGGGAAGGTCTTTAACTCTTCCGCCTCTTATAAGAACAACTGAGTGTTCCTGAAGATTGTGGCCGACACCGGGAATGTAAGCAGATACTTCAATACCGTTTGTAAGACGTACTCTGGCAAGCTTTCTAAGAGCAGAGTTAGGCTTCTTAGGTGTATCAGTTTTAACAACTGTGCAAACACCGCGCTTCTGGGGAGAGTTATGATCAGTCATAACATTCTTGTGGGAGTTGAGTCCCTTTCCGAGAGCGGGAGCCTTTGACTTCTTTTCAAGTGACTTTCTGCTGTTACGAACAAGCTGGTTAAAGGTTGGCAAGTCTTCTGCACCTCCTTGTTAGAATTATATATCAAAAAGGGAAAAACCCTGCGATTTTTCCCTTTGTGATCAGAAATAATTTCGCACGCTTGCTAATTTTAGCATTAATAGTATATGTTTGTCAACACCTTTTACAAAGAAAATACTAAAAATTCGTTAAAACTAACAAAGAATTTCGCTTATTCTTCTGATTCTGTCTGATTTTTTGTAATTTCAACATCGGAATAGCGCTTCATGCCGGTTCCCGAAGGAAGAAGCTTACCGATAATAACATTTTCCTTAAGACCGATAAGAGGATCAACCTTGCCCTTGATGGCTGCATCTGTAAGAACTCTTGTTGTGTCCTGGAAGGATGCTGCAGCAAGGAAGGATTCTGTTGCAAGAGAAGCCTTTGTGATACCGAGAAGCACGGGGATTGATGTTGCGGGCTCAAATACCGAGCCTTCAGCCTCTGCTTTTGCCTTTGCGGCCGCATTTGCTCTCTTGAACTCAATCTTTTCCATTGTAACACCGGGAAGAAGACCAGTTGTTCCGGGATTATCAACCTTAACCTTACGCATCATCTGACGGACAATAACCTCAATGTGCTTATCGTTAAGATCAACACCCTGTCCGCGATAGGGAGCCTGAACTTCACTGATAAGATAGTTATACAATGCATTTTCACCGAGGATTTCAAGAACATCATGGGGATTTGCAGAGCCTTCG
Organism: Acutalibacteraceae bacterium; assembly: GCA_045590915.1. Lineage (GTDB taxonomy): Bacteria > Bacillota > Clostridia > Oscillospirales > Acutalibacteraceae > RUG806. The sequence continues at coordinate 1,374 of JAZNRX010000009.1, forward strand.
GTAAGAGGCTGTCCTTTTTCAACAAACTGTCCTTCAACTACACATTTTCTGTAGCCGTAGGGAATGTTCTTTTCAATATATGTGTTACCGTCTTTATCAGTAATTACGATGCTTTCGGTTGTCTTTTTACTCTTGGAAACAGGAGTTGTGAAGCTGATTGTTCCGCTTTCCTTTGCAAGAATAGCAACAGTCTTGGGCTTTCTTGCTTCAAAGAGCTCTTCAACTCGGGGAAGACCTCGTGTGATGTCGGCTGTGGTAGCAACACCACCGGTATGGAAGGTTCTCATGGTAAGCTGTGTACCGGGTTCACCGATAGACTGAGCGGAAACAACTCCGACTGCTTCACCGATTGATACGGGACGGCCTGTTGCAAGGTTTTTACCATAGCACTTTCTGCATACGCCCTGCTCTGCCTCACAGGTGAGAAGAGAACGGATAACAACCTTTTTGATGCCTGCGTTTACAATCTTTTCTGCATCAGCATCAGAAAGAATGTGCTGATTGTCCATAAGAAGCTCGCCGTTTTCATCATAGAGGTTATCAAGAAGATATCTGCCGCTGAGTCTCTCTGTAAGAGGCTCACGAAGATCTCCGTCTGCATAGATATCGCTTACCTCAAAACCGCTTGTGCAACCGCAATCGTCTTCAAGGATGATAACCTCCTGAGAAATATCAACAAGACGGCGGGTAAGATAACCTGAGTCAGCGGTACGAAGAGCCGTATCTGCAAGACCTTTACGGTCACCACGGGATGGGATGAAGTATTCAAGCACATTAAGGCCTTCACGGTAGTTAGCCTTGATGGGAATTTCGATTGTTTTACCTGCGGTGTTGGAGATAGGTCCACGCATACCTGCAAGCTGGTTAAGCTGTGATTTACTTCCTCGAGCACCGGAGTCAATCATCATATGGATGGGATTGGTCTTGGTGTCAAGGTTTGCACCGATTTCTTCAGAAATCTTGTTTGTGCATGTAGACCAGATTTCAATAACCTTCTTATAACGTTCCTCCTCACTGACATAACGTCTGCGGTAGAGGTCCATAATTCTGTCAACCTGAGCCTGAGCCTCATCAAGATATGCCTGCTTCTTTTGAGGAATAGTTGCGTCGAAAACAGAAACGGTGATGCCTGACTGAGTTGAATATTTATAGCCCTGATTCTTGATCTTGTCAAGGACATCGGCTGATACGTTTGTTCCGTGAGCGGCAATACACTTATCGATAATTTTACCGAGCTGCTTCTTGTCAACAACACAGTCAACTTCCATAGCAACCATGCTGTCGGGATCTGTAGGATCTCTCTTTACAATTCCGAGGTTCTGAGGAACAGGTCTGTTGAAAATAACACGGCCGAGAGTTGTAGAACAGAAGCCTGTATATTCAACTCCGTCAACAGTCTTTGTGAGACGGATTTTTATGGGAGCATGAAGTCCGAGGAAGCCTGCCTCATAAGCCATAATAGCTTCGTCCTCATCCTTGAATACCTTACCTGCACCGGGCTCGTCATTTCTTACGAGAGTAAGATAGTAGGAACCGAGCACCATATCCTGAGAAGGAACTGTAACGGGCTTACCGTCAGAGGGCTTGAGAAGGTTGTTTGAAGCAAGCATAAGGAATCTTGCTTCTGCCTGTGCTTCAACTGAAAGAGGTACGTGAACAGCCATCTGGTCACCGTCGAAGTCGGCATTGAAAGCGGTACATACAAGAGGATGAAGCTTAATTGCTCTGCCTTCAACAAGAACGGGCTCGAAAGCCTGAATACCGAGTCTGTGAAGAGTGGGAGCACGGTTAAGCATAACAGGATGATCCTTGATAACTGTTTCGAGGGCATCCCATACAACAGGCTGAACCTTTTCAATCATCTTCTTGGCGGCCTTGATGTTCTTTGCTTCACCGATGTCGCAAAGACGCTTCATTACGAAGGGCTTGAAAAGCTCAAGAGCCATTTCCTTGGGAAGACCGCACTGATAAATCTTAAGTGTGGGGCCGACAACGATAACTGAACGGCCTGAATAGTCAACACGCTTACCGAGAAGGTTCTGACGGAAACGTCCCTGCTTACCCTTAAGCATATCGGAAAGGGACTTAAAAGGTCTCTGATTGGGACCTACTACGGGACGGCCGCGTCTGCCATTGTCTATAAGAGCGTCAACAGCTTCCTGAAGCATTCTCTTTTCATTTCTTACAATGATTTCGGGAGCATTTTCTTCAATAAGCTTTTTAAGTCTTGTATTTCTGTTGATAACCTTTCTGTAAAGGTCATTAAGGTCACTTGTTGCAAATCTGCCGCCGTCAAGCTGAACCATAGGACGTAAATCCGGAGGAATTACGGGAAGAACCTCAAGAATCATCCATTCGGGACGGTTTCCTGACTGACGGAAGGCTTCAACAACCTCAAGACGCTTGAGAATACGGAGCTTCTGCTGTCCGTCTGTCTTTTCAAGCTCTTCTCTGAGCTGTGCAGCAAGCTCTTCAACATTGATTTCTGCAAGAAGGTCTCTTATTGCCTCTGCGCCCATTCTTGCATCAAATGAGCCTTCATCATATTTTTCTTCAATATCTCTGTACATATCGTCAGAGATAATCTGATACTTTTTAAGTGATGTGATACCGGGATCCACAACGATATAGCTCATAAAGTAAAGAACTTTTTCGAGATCGCGGGGACCGATACCGAGCATAAGGCCGATTCTGGAGGGAGTTCCCTTGAAATACCAGATGTGAGAAACTGGACTTGCAAGCTCAATTCTGCCCATTCTCTCACGGCGAACCTTTGATTTTGTTACCTTAACTTCACACTTTTCACAGACAACGCCTTTATAACGCTCTCTCTTATATCTTCCGCAATGACATTCCCAGTCCTTTACAGGTCCGAAGATTTTTTCGCAGAAAAGACCGTCCTTTTCGGGCTTGAGTGTTCTGTAATTTATGGTTTCAGGCTGTTTTACTTCTCCGAATGACCATTCACGGATTTTTTCGGGTGAAGCAAGGCCAATCTGAATTGATTCAAAATTCAGTTTATTGTAATTGTCTTCAGTATATTTCTTGACAGTTACTGCACCTTCGCTCATTAATCAGCAACTCCTTTTTATATTTATCTGAAATTAACTCTGCCCTATACATCCGATGCATTCTGCTATATATATTTAAACATTATATATAGCAGTCCGCAGGACATAAAGCAGAATACTAAAAATCTGCCGTAGTTTCCGACTTACGAATAATTATTCGATGTCATCCACAAAATTCATTCCGTATGTGTCATCCTGAAAGTCATCAACAACTGAAGTTGATTCATTGTAGACTTCAGAAAGGTCATCCTGAATATCATCAAGCATATCAAGATCTTCATCATCACCGTCATCCTCAGGAACTGCATTTTCGGGAGGAAGAACAACAGGAACATCAGAATCGCCGTAATCCTGCTGAAGATCTATTTCTGCACCCTCTTCGTCGTAAACAACAACATCAAGAGCAAGTGACTGCAATTCTCTGACAAGAACCTTGAAGCTTTCGGGGATACCGGGACGGGGAACATCCTCACCCTTAACGATTGCTTCAAAAGCCTTGGCTCTGCCGACGATATCGTCAGACTTGATCGTAAGAATTTCCTGAAGTGTGTATGCTGCACCGTATGCTTCAAGTGCCCATACTTCCATTTCACCGAAACGCTGACCGCCGAACTGAGCCTTACCGCCGAGGGGCTGCTGAGTAACAAGTGAATAAGGACCTGTTGAACGAGCGTGAATTTTATCATCAACAAGATGATGCAGCTTTAAGTAGTACATAACACCGACTGTTACGGGGTTATCAAACTGCTGGCCTGTTCTTCCGTCGTAAAGAATGGATTTTCCGTCTTCACGAAGGCCTGCCTCTCTTAAGCATTCCTGAATGTCACTTTCGTGAGCACCGTCGAATACGGGAGTCATAATCTTCCAATTAAGCTCTCTGGAGGCACTGCGGAGATGCATATCAAGAACCTGACCGATATTCATTCGGGAAGGTACGCCGAGGGGGTTAAGAACGATGTCAAGAGGAGTACCGTCTGCAAGGAAGGGCATATCCTCCTGAGGAAGAATTCTTGAAACAACACCCTTATTACCG
>JAZNRX010000010.1:0-36396 GCA_045590915.1 Acutalibacteraceae bacterium
GAAGCCCCAGGACGAATTGAGAGTGCCTGCGGTTTCATAAAGACCGTAGGGAGAATACTTGAAGCCGTCAATTGCATTGGGGTCGGTATTCTCGTCAGCGCGCAGCGTATCGGGATATTCATTATCCCCGAGCGACACATAATCGTATGCTCCGTTGCCTATTCTTGAATTAATAAGGCAGTGGGGCTGATATTCTTTTACAAGGCGGTTAAGCTCAAGGCTTTGTGCGGGAGTGATTGTGTGCGGTACATCAAACCAGATAAGGCAAAGATCTCCGTAATTTGTCAGTATTTCTTTTACCTGCGGCTTTATTTTTTCCTCGAAGCATAATGAAAAATCCTTTTTGCTTCTGTCGGGGAAATCCCAGTTGTTATCCCATGAGGTGCCCGAGCAGTCCGAAAGATTTGTATATCCGCCGCCGTGGGGATGATGCCAGTCCAATTCCTGTGAATAGTAAAGCCCGAATTTCAGACCGTATTTGTAACAGCTTTCGGCAAGCTCTCCCACAACATCTCTGCCGAAGGGAGTAAAATCAACAACATTATATTTGTCGGCATAGGACTTGAACATAGAAAATCCGTCGTGATGTTTTGCGGTGAAAACAAAATATTTCATTCCCGCATCCCTTGCAAGTCTTATCCATTCATCCGCATTGAAATATACGGGATTGAATGCCTTTGCAAGAAGCTCATATTCACTGTTGGGAATGGGCATAAAGCTTCCTATCCATTCTGCATAGTCTCTGACGTGTCTGCCCTTATATTCACCGCCCAGAAGGGAATAAAGTCCCCAGTGTGCCATCATTCCGTATTGTGCATCCCTGAACCAAGCTCTGTTATCCATATGCCGCTCCTTTATTAAGAGATTTTGTCCGCATCAAAATAAATTGCTCTGTATCTTCCGAGATTTCTGTCGCAGTGCCAATGACCGAAATACCATCTGCCGAAGGAAATATCCTGTGTCAGTGTGTTGAGATAACCGAGAAAATCATTTTCAATGTCCTTTTCGTCTCTATTATCCTGAACCTTTTTTATTGTCTTTTCGTGAAAGATCTGTGTTATTATTTCAGGCGGTGCCTGATGGGTGATAATGTAGTCCACACAGTTCCCGTGCTTTTCAAGATTGCTTTTTGCTTCCTCAAGCTCACTGAGACAGGGGATTTCTTCCTCGAAATAAGAAATGTTTTTAATTCTTAAAGGTCTGTCAATGCTGAAGGCTCCGCCCAGAGTGAAAAAGCTTTTGTCTTCAATGGTAAAAATTTGTCCTCTCATAAGATGGATAATGTTCTTTCTTATTCTGTGGATTTTACCCCCGTTCCATATTTCCACGGGAAGCCTTCCCAGTGCATTGAAGTTTTCGTGGTTGCCGTCAACAAAAAGAATGTTATAAGGCTTTTTTTCCAGCTCGTCAATAACTGCTTTTTTTCGCTCGTCGGTGTCTGAAACAAAGCCGAAATCTCCGCAGACTATGACATAATCCTTTCCCGAAAGCAATTTTTCATCGGGAATAAAAAGCTCTGAAAATCTGTCCTTTTCGCTGTGAGTGTCTCCTGTAATAATAATCATAAAAATCTCTCCCTTGTCATTTTAACTCAAAAGTCAGCCAAAGTAAATATTTGACAATGCTTTTAATCAATTATATAATCAGAGCACAGTTTTTTTGTTAAGAGGGAAAAATGAATTACAAGAAATCGCTTACCGCAACGGTATATATAATCAACAATAACAGGGTGCTTTTGCATATGCACAAAAAATATAAGACATGGTTTCCCGTGGGCGGACATTTAGAGCCTGATGAGCTTCCTCACGAGGCGGCAATAAGGGAAGCAAAAGAGGAATCGGGGCTGGATGTGATGCTCTTTCAGAAAAATTCCCATATGTTCAGCATCGGGCTTGTGAAAAGAGTTCCTGATCCCTTGTGTGTTTATAACGAGGGGGACAAAAAGGACGGGGGAGAGGATTTTCTCGATTTTATTTATGCGGCAACGGCAAATGAAGACCTGCCTCATACCGACGAAGACGAAAGCGGTGTTTTCCGTTGGTTTACGAGGGAAGAGCTTTTATGTGATAAGGAAAATATAAAAATCCACATAAGAAATACTGCGCTTCACTGTCTTTATTTCGTGACCGGTGAAGAAAACGGAGAATATTTCCCCGAAACCGAAAAAGCAATTCTGTAGTAAAAGCATCTCGACAGAAAAAGAAAACTGTGTTAAAATAGTGAAAAATAATTTACGGGAGAAGATGTATGAAAAAATATACTCTTAATTTCGGACAGTTCAGACAGTATGATAAAAAATTTATAACCGCCGAGCAGGGCATCAGTGTTGAAAATGTGACTTCCGTTGCATTTACGGGAGAGACCCTGTATATTGCGGCAGAGGGATGTCTTTATGAATATAATGACGGTAAGATAAAGAAGCTATCCGCGAGAGCAGATAAGCTTTTCGGCAGAGACGGCAAGGTTTATGTAGGTGCAGGAAAGGCTCTCGGTGAGCTCAGATGCGGCAAGGTGAAGAAGCTGGCGGAATTTGACTGTAATGTTGTTGATGTCAGTGTGGCTATGGACAAATCCTTATGGCTTATCACCGAAAAAGCCCTCTATCTTCAAGGTGAAGAGGGCTTTACACAGATTGTGGGTGTGCCTGATGATACTGTGTGCCTTTGTGCAAAGGACAATCTTTCAAAATACTGCGAAACAGTGTATATAGGCGGTGAAACGGAAGGTCTTCTTTCCATGAAGGGTAAACGCCGTCACTTTGCGGAAATGACACCCGATATGTCAGGTGTTTTGTCAAAGAAGGTAAACTGTCTTGCTATTGACGGTATGGGACATCTGTGGGCAGGCTCCGATGAAGGACTTAATATCTATGACGGAAGAAGCTTCTGGTATAACGGTAACGATTTCTACAGTGTGCCTGCAGGCTCCTTCAACGATATGTGCTTCACCCCCGACGGAAAGAAATATTTTGCAACGAATACAGGTATAATCACTCTTACAGAGGGCAAAATCAGATATTTCTCCTACGGTGCATGGCTTATGCATCCCACTGTTACTAAAATTGCCGTATCAGAAAAGGGAACGATTGCCGCAGTAACTCCCAGAGGAATAAGTGTTATCACAGGAAAGCTTATGACTCTTGAGGAAAAGGCAAACCATTATGACGAGATGGCTGTGAAATATTTCACCCGTAACGAAGGCTATCAGGTATGCCGTGAGCTTAAAAAATACGGCGACCTTGAGTCTGGCTGGCTTCCCAACTCCGATAATGACGGACTTTTCACAGGTCTTTACTGTGCTTCTCAGTGCTTCCGATATAAAGTAACAGGGGATAAAAAGGCAAAGGAAAATGCAAAAAGAGCGGTTGAGGCAATGATTAAGCTTACGGAGATTACAGGCAAAAAGGGCTTCACCGCAAGAGCAACAAGATATTCCCATGAGGAAAATTTTGCAACAGGCAACCGTGAGGAATGGCATTTTGTTGAGGGCAATCCCGACTGCGAGTGGCTTGGTGAAACCTCCTCTGACGAAATGACAGGTCACTATTTTGCATACGGCATCTATTTCGACCTTGTTGCAGACAAAAACGAAAAGAAGAAAATTGCCCAGGTGGTAAAAACTATTACCGACCATATAATTGATAACAATTTCCATCTCACCGATGTTGACGGCATTCCTACCACATGGGCAAACTGGGAGCCTGATCTTCTTAATAACGACGACCGCTGGTATTATGAAAGAGGCACAAATTCCCTTGAAATTCTCTCCTTCCTTAAAACTGCATACCATGTAACAGGTGATGAAAAGTATAATAAGGTCTATGAGATGCTTATTTCAAAGCACCATTATGCTATGAACTGTATGCAGTATAAGGTTGAGGACTGCCACCTTGCCCACATCGACGACCAGCTTGACTTTACAAACATCTATCCTCTCATTACATATACCGACTGTGATGCTCACAAGGAAATTTTCAAGATGGGACTCACTCACCATTTTGATTATGAAAGAGTTGAGCGTTCACCTATGTTCAATGTGATTTACGGTGCTTTGACAAGCAATTACTGTGACATTGAAAATGCCGCAAAGAGCCTTTCGGAAATGAATCTTGACCTTGTCCGCTGGCCCGCATACAACAGTCACAGAAAGGACATTGTATGGGATTACAGCACAGAGGAAATGGGCTGTCCTCCCCAGCTTAAATATCCAGTTGAGTATGACGCAAGAGTACTTGTTCATTATGACGGCAATCAGATGGTCTGCGATTCGGGTGCCGAGGAATTTATCAATATAAATTCCAAAACAGTCAACCGCACATCAACTCTCCCCGGCACTGCAGGTGCCAACGGAATGAGAGCACAGCAGCCCTATATCTATCTTCTTCCCTATTGGATGGCAAGATATCACGGTCTTATAGGTGACTGATAATAAATTCCATAAAAACAGAAAATCATAATCCGGAATTTCACGGATTATGATTTTTTTCTTTCCCCCCTTTTGAAAACTCATCTTCGTTTCGTGGTTTAATGTGGTCAGTATAAAGAAAGGAGACAAGTTATGAATAGTAAGCGACAATGACTGAAAAAAGATTTTCATAAAAACGAAAGAAAGGATTATGCGGTAACGCAGATTTTTGGTAAAAAGAAAAAATACTAAACGGAGATGAATATTATGATTAAAAAAATTATAGCTATCGCCCTTGTTATTATTACGATACTCGGTACATTTACATTTCTGGTAAATGCAGCCTCCTATAAAACAGGAAATTATGAAATTGCTTCAAACAGCGGCTCTAATATAAGAACGGGAGCAGGAACCTCTTATTCAAAGGTGGGTGCCGCCGCAAAGGGCACCAAATTCTATGTTTCAAAAATTAACGGCAGCTGGGGATATACCTCAAGCATAAAGGCTACCAACGGAACTAAATCAGGCTGGGTATGTCTTGATTATTGTACCTATAAGGGCACAACAAACAATTCTTCCCGTGCAACCTATAACGATGTTTTTGCATCCGTCAAGGGCTCGGGTTATTCCTGGTCTCAGGCAAAAAAATCGGAAACGAACACATTTACAAAGGGTACAACAGTTTATATATGGGGTTTTCTGCACGATGCAAACGATAATCTTTATAAGACCTACGGAACAGGCACCTGTAATATGACGCTTTCCGTTTACCGTCCCGACGGCTCCTGTGCATATACATACACATATAAGAACTGTGACAATAACTGGATAAGAATTACGCTTAATAAGACGGGAAGCTGGAAGATACAGTCAAAAATTTCAGGCTCTCTTTCAGGCACGAACACAGGAACTATCACAGTAAAGGAAACACAGTCAACACCTACATACAAGATGACATATAATGCCAACGGCGGAACAAATACTCCTGCATCCCAGACGGTAAAGAAAAATTCCTCTTTTGCAATTTCTTCAACCATACCTACCAGATCAGGTTATTCCTTCCTTGGCTGGAGTACATCCAAAAATGCATCCTCACCTTCATTCTATCCCAATCAGTATGTTTCAATAAGCGGTAATGTAACTATGTATGCCGTGTGGAGAGCAGGCAGTGTAAAAACTTCATATTCCCAGCCTCTTACATCAGGAAAGAAATATTATATTTCTCCCGCCTGTGCAACGGGCAGTGTGCTGGACGTTGACGGCGGAAATACATATGCCGGTGCAAATCTTCAGATATGGCAGGCGGCAAATGTGAAAAATCAGCAGTTTGAAGCCCGCTATTACGGTTCAGGCTATTACTATTTCGTTGATGTGAACAGCGGTCTTGCCATTGATGTAAGCGACGGTATACCCTGTGACAATCAGAATGTTCAGCTTTATACGATAAATTATTCGTCTGCACAGCTGTTCAGACTTATTTCTGCAGGAAACGGATATTATTATATTCAGTCAAAGCTTAATCCCTCCTATTATCTCGATGTGAACGGTGCATATTCTCACAACGGCAATAATGTTCATTTGTATAATGCCAATTATTCCTCTGCGCAACGCTTCCGCTTTACACAGGTGCAGGAAAACACAAGCCCGACACCCTCACAGTCAACAAGCTCTTATGCCGCGTATACAGGTATTGACTATGAGTCCACGCTTGCAGGTGCATTCCTTACGGGAAAAATTTCCGCAAAGGAATATTCAAACAGAAGCACGGTTCTTCTTAAGGCAAAGCAGATGGCAACGGTTCTGTGGACATCTCCCGTATCCTTCCACACATGGCGAGCAGGAAGCGGTTCATATAACAGTAACAGAGAAATGATAAACAAAGGCTCCTCTTCCCTCTACAGCCTGTTTGAAAAGGGCGTTACCTATCAGGGAATACCCTATGCCGCTAATGCGGGAAGCAACAGGTATGATGACAAGGCGTGGATTTCTCTTATAAGCAAAAACGGTATAAAGAGCAGTGAGCTTGAGGGTACGGTAACATATCTTGATAAAACCCGAAAAAACTGTACCTCAAAGGGTATTGACTGCAGCGGCTTTGTTTATAATGCATATAATACCCTTGACAGTTATAATCTTGGCTATCTTGCAACAAGCAGTCTTCTTAAATCTTCCTCCTGGGAAAAAATAAGTGCATCGGCTGCTCTTCCCGGAGACATTCTTCTTAAAAGCGGACACGTGATGATTTATGTGGGCAAAACCGCTTCGGGAAAAATTGCAGTTCTTGAGTCCACTGCCGACGGAGAAAACGGAGTTTCCGGCACACGCTATTTCGAATATGACACTGTAAGTGCCTACGGCTATTACAGATTTAAGAATATTGCAAAATAAACACTGTGAAAACAATAAGAAAGGGTGATGCCTGACAGCGAAGGTAAGGTAGAAGAAAAACCGTCTGCACACAGTTCTGAAATGAGCTGCTTGCAGACGGTATATTTTTTATCTTTTAAAACTGAGGGATTTCTATTGCCGTGCCGCCGTTTACTGCGGATTCGTGGGCGAGAACGCCGGGAAGTGACATATTGATTGCAAAATCAACATCAAGCACGGGCTTTTCACCTGTTTTAAGACAGCGGATGAATTCTTCAACCATTTTATGATCCGCACCGCCGTGACCTTCCTTGCTTTCTCCCGCATACGCTGAGTTTACGGGAATTTCGATTTTTTTCTCAAAGGTGCCGGGGATTGATGAAAGATTTGCATAGGAATATGCATCGTCAACCACCTGAAGTCTTCCTGTTTCAATGGCACCCTTTGTTCCGCAGATACGGAAATTGTGGTCATAGCTTGTGTATGCACCCAAGGAAACGAGAATTCTTATAACCGCACCCTTTTTTGTTTTTATAAGTGCAACGCCTGTGGATTTGATGTTGGGGAAATAAGGGTTATAGATTGTATCTGCCTCCATACCCGAAACGCTGACACATTTGTCATCCATTATGTAAAGGAGGGGACCCAATTCGTGAGTGAGGTATTTTACTGCGGGATTTACCGTTCTCCAGTGTCCCTCGGGGTAATTATCGGGTGCAAATTCCTCGGGATTCATAGCGTGGAGATATTCAGCCTCGGCGTAGGAGATTTCTCCGAAAAGTCCCTGCTCATGCATCTTCTTCCATGTTTCTATAAATGCCCAGAAGCAGCAGTTTTCAGCTGCCATATAGATAAGGTCGGGATGAGCATTACAGCAGTCCTTGAGAATTCTTGCTTCCTCAACGGAGTTTACGGAGGGAATTTCACTTAATACGTGCTTGCCTGCCTCCATAGCCTTCTTTACTATCGGAACGTGATAAACCGCCTCCGTTGCAACAATAACAGCATCTATGTCACATTTCAGAAGCTCGTCGTAATCGGAAAGCTTTATGATGTCATAGCCTGAAAGCTCTGAAAGCTCCTTATAGCCCTTTTCAAGAATTTCGGGATTGTGGTCACAGGCGGCAACAAGCTTTGTTCCCGGAATTGTAAAAAGCTCACGGGCAATAGCAGTACCTCTGCCAAGTCCCACAACACCCAATTTTATAATATTCTCACTCATAAGTGTACTCCTTTGATTTTTTTCCAATTATAACAAAATGTCAAACAAAAGTAAATCATAATTTATCGACACGATAAATTAATGATTATCTGCTTTTTTCAGTAGCGGGAGGAGAAGGAAGACGGTTCCCGAAATCAACTGCATTACTGCGGCGGCGGGGATGAGAATGGTTGCGGGGAGAACTGCTGCAAGACTTGTGGCTAAAAGTGAGCCGCCGTTGTGAAGAATCATCCTGTAGGCATTGTACGGGCCTGCAATTTCCACGGGTACGGCATACAGAAGAAGTGAGGGAACCGCATAGTCAATAAGGGTTCTTCCGAAGAGTATTATTCCCGTGATAAGAAGGAAAAGCAGGGGACTTTCGGGAATAAAAATAAGGGGCAGGAGAATAAAGGTAAGGCTACCCGCGAATATAGAAATTCTGTGGGAGACCTTTTTTGAGAGAAGTCCGAAAACAGTACAGCCTGCAAGGGATGCTATTGACTGCACCGAAACACAGGCAGTGGTTATCTGCTCGTTATAGCCTAAGTTTTCTGCGGCAATAACAGCAAAAATCAAGGTCATTCCCGATGCGAAGCCTCTTAAAAGGCTTGCGGGAACAAGCTTTATAAAAACGGGTGTTTTTATGACAGATAAAACACCGTATTTCTGTGATGGGGTTACAGGTTTCACTGTTTCATCGGTTTCAGCGATGCTTTTCAGCTTTATTGTGAGATATGCTCCCGCGGCTGAAAAAGCAAAGGAAATTATAAATGCGAAAAGCATAAGTGTGCGGTAGTCTGTTTTCAGGGAAAGGGCGGTCATAATTGAGCCCACTCCGAAGGAGATGCCCGAATAAAGTATTCCGCAGAATGCCATAATTCCGCCGTATTCATCCTTTCGGAAAACATAATATGGAAGCTTATAATCGCATACGGTGTGAAGTGCGGTGGTGACGGACTGCGTACAGCCCACTGCAATGAGGAGAATAAAATCAGCCGCACCTGTCTCAGCTTTCAAACACAGAGGCAGATAGCAAAGAAAAAGCACAGCACCCGAAAGCTGAACAAGGGCACTGCGTTTAATTACATTTTTGTCGGAAAAACGGGCAAAAAGGAGAATGATGATAACATTTACCGCTCCCACGGCAGAAGTGTGGAAGTAAATTCTGTCGGGACTCATCCCGATAACCGTGAGAAAGGTCTGCATAAGCGTGCCCGTGGCAGTAAGAAGTGCCGCAGACCTTAATGCGTATGCAATTATGTATAAGTATTTATTTTTATCTGAAATTTTCATCATTTGATCACAAGGGGCAAAATAAGGGACACTGAAAGATATATTATACCCGAAAGAAAAATTATGAGGACAGGAGAAAGCTTTGTTTTTCTCAGAACAATGAAGGAAATAACAAAAATGAAGAGGCTTATAAAATCAAGAGAAGAAAAGCCGATATTTTTGTTTTCCCACAGGGCATTGCACAAAAGTGAAATACCTGCCGAGAGGATAATTCCTATCGTAACGGGGCGAATGCTTGCCAGTATGCTTTTTAGAAAGTCTCCGCTTTTGAATTTATAATAGACAAAAGCCAGAAGAGAGGAAATAAGAATTGACGGAGTGATACAGCCGAGCGTTGCCGAGAATGCTCCGCCGAAGCCTGCAATTTTTATTCCCACAAAGGTTGCAGCATTAATTGCAATAGGGCCGGGTGTCATTTCCGCTATTGCGGTGAGATTTGAAAAATCAGCCATGGTCAGCCAGTTGTTTATTTCGACCGTCTGTTCGCGTATAAAGGCAATTGCCGCATAGCCGCCGCCCACAGAAAAAAGTCCCACCTGTAAAAAGGAAAGAAAGAGCTTCAGATATATCATTTTTCTGCCGCCTTTCTTCTTTTTAGCAGAGTGACAACAGCAGCTGAAGTAATTGCCAAAAGAATTATGATTATGACATTGATTTTAAGGAAGAAAACGAGAACGAAAGAAAGGATAATGAGAAGAATTTCAAAATATTTTCTGTTTTTGATGTATTTTTCAGAAAGTGAACAGACTGCATCAAGAACAACAGCGGCAACGCCTGCCGCCATACCCTTCAGAAGCAGCTTTACATATTCGTTTTCCGAAAATGTATTGTAGAAAAATGAGATAACCGAAATTATGAGAAACGGCGGGAGAACAGTGCCCAGAGCAGCCGCAAAAATCCCCTTTGCTCCCCCCAGTTTTTTTCCTGTAATAACTGCGGCATTGAGAGCGATGGGGCCCGGAATGGACTGGGCGAGGGAAATAATATCAAGCATTTCCTGTTCATCAAGCCATTTGTATTCATCTGCAAATTTTTTCTTCATAAATGTAACGATAACAAAGCCTCCGCCGAAGGTGAAGGCACTGATATAAAGCATAGTAAAGAAAAGCTTTATCAGTATTTTGCTGTTCGCTTGATTATTTTTCATAAGCCCCCGTAGATTATCCTTTATCCCAGCAGTGTATCTGTAATCAACATTACGGTAAATCCGATAAGAAGGGCATAGGTGGCACCTCTCTGGCTTCCGTGGCCGTGAGTTTCCGAAAGCATTTCGTCACTGACAACATAAAGCATTGTTCCGCCTGCAAAAGCGAGGGCAACGGGAAGCACTACAGAGGAGATGCTGACAGCAAAATAACCCATAAAGGTTCCCACAACCTCAATAATGCCTGTAAAAAGAGCAATAATGAAGGCTTTTTTCGGTTTTACTCCTGCAGAAAGCATGGGCCCGATGATTATCATTCCCTCGGGAACATTCTGCAGTGCAATTCCTATTGCAATCATCATAGCACCCGATGCATCGCCCGAGCCGAAGCCAACGCCTGCGGCAATTCCCTCGGGAAGATTGTGTATACCTATTGCAAGAACAAAAAGAAGTACGCGGCTTAAATTGCTTTTTTGATGATCCTCCATATCCTCATGACCTACAAGATTGTGAAGATGGGGCACAAGCTTATCAATAAGGTTAAGACAGAAGGCACCGGCAAAAAGACCGATGATGGTTTTTATCAGTCCGAATTTTCCGCCGTATTCAAGGGATGGCAGAATAAGTCCGATAACAGATGCCGCAAGCATAATTCCTGCCGCAAAGGAGAGGATAATATCCTCAAATTTATGTGATATTTTTTTGAAAACAAAGCCCAGAAGTGAGCCGATTACCGTGGCACCGCCAACTCCGAGGGCGGTTAATATAACTAATCTCATTTTTACTTCCTTTTTCTGATGGTCTTATTTGTTCAGCTCGTCAACAAAATATGCATTTGTATCGGCGGGAAGTCCCTTTTCGTCCTTTGCCGAAACTCTGACAAAGATTGAATTTTCCGGAACCTCACATTCGGCTTCGGTGATATAGCCGTCTTTATCTGCAATTTTTGTGACAGCTCTTCTGGAGCCGAAAACAAAGTCAATTTTCTTGACGGGGGAGGTTTTTATGTGAATTTTTCCGTCCTCATACCAAAGCTCCTTTATTTCGGGGCCCTGTGAGGCATAGAAATTGCCCTCAAGAAGTGCTTGGGTTACGGCGGCATAATTGAGGCTTTCTGCTTTTATTACAGTCCAGCCGCCGAAGGAGTCACAGTAAAGTGAGTCCTCATCATAGCGGTTGTGATTGTCGTCCGTAGCAATACAGAAAATTCTTTCACCGTAGCGGAGCATTTCATCATACACCATAGGAACATAGTCCTGATAGCCCACGGCAATACAGCCGTAATTGCATATTTCCATTGCGTGCATACCGTGGTAATTTATGTAGTCGGAGAAATCCTCGAGAGACCAGTTTGGATGGTTATAGGTGACAAAGAAGCCCTTTTCCCTTGCTTCCCTCATAATTCTTGATATGTTTTCACCCGTATAGGTGTCTTCATCGCCGAAATCAACATGGGACATATTTTCCTTAAGTGCAATAAGACAGAAATGACAGGTCTTGTGATAGCCGTTGGGACCTGCATTTTCCTGATATACATCAAGCTCCCAGCCGTCAAGAGCAAGAAAGTCCTTGTCTGTCAGATGTGACTGGGAATGAAGACGGCTGTGGTCGGTGAAGGCTATAATGCTGTAGCCGTGACGCATATAACGCTCCTTAAGCTCCTCTGGAGTCCACTTGCCGTCGGAAAATGTGCTGTGACAGTGAAGATTTGCTTTATAGAAATTTCCTTTTTCGGATAACAGATATTTTTTCATAAATAAACACTCCTTCACGATAAATTTTATCACTGACGGACCGCAATGTCATTTAGTATATCTTACAGAAAAATGTATATTTCTTTGTGTTAATTTTACAAAAAATTTTTATTAAAGAAAAGTGCTTTATTTCAGCAGTGCAAAAATATATAATGAAATCGGAAAGGGATGATAAGATTGAACATTTCTGAAATATTTGGAAAGGTGAAGCAGGCTCCCACTTATGTGAAGGAGCATTGGAATAAACCTTCTGAGGGGGAATATCTCTCCCTTAAGGAAATGGCGGCATACACTGCTTCTCAGGCGGGTACATACATTTATGCCACAATAGGCGGTTATATGACCTTTTCCGCCTCATATTTCTGCGGATCCATTATGGGTATTGCCGCTATGGACTTCTATCTCATAAATCTTGTTTCAACGATTATCGGATATGTCCTGATGTTTACAAATCCTGTGGGAATGCTCATTTATGAAAACCACGGAAGACTGTCAAAGGGTATGAAAAGGTTTGCTCATATATCATATCTCGGTCAGATAATTGTAGGCTTGGGCTGTTATTTTATTCCCCTTGACACCTTTGATGTCATTATGACGGGACTTCCGCAGATTGTGGGAAATATTCTTCTTGTGGGCGGTATCACGAGCTATATCACGTGGTTTATAAGACGGAAATTCTGTGCAAAGTACGGCAGAGTGAAGCCCTTTATCGTAATCTGTGCCGTGCCCTCTGCAATAATAGTTTCAATAATTCCGTTTTTACCCATAGGGGAGCTTTCATACTCTCTCAAGCTTATAATTCTTCACGGTGCATTTACCCTTATGAACTATTTTTACAATAACTTCATAGGTGTAAACAATATGGTAACCTTTATGACGCCCAATTCACAGGAGCGTCAGAAGCTTCATTCCATTGTCCCCATAATTACGGGACTTTTCCCTTCGATAATCAATATGTTTTTCCCGTTTCTTATCTCAATTACGGGAGGCTTCCTCAATATTACCACATATAAGGTGTTCGTTCCCGTTTTTGCGGGTATCGGTGCCCTTGTTTCTCTTGCCGCAATTTTCTGTAAGGAGAGGGTTATTGAAGAAAGCATAGAAAAGAGAAAAAAGGTAAAATTCTTTGAGGGTGCCAAAAATGCCCTTAAAAATAAATACCTGTGGATTGTAAACATCTCAAATATTGTAGGCCAGTGGCAGTGGCTTATGGGCTCAATTCTTGATTTGTGGTTCATATATCTTCTCCGGACCGAATCAATTATGGGTGTTGCCAAAAACCTTGTTGTAATAGGTATGACGGCAGGAAACATTCTCTGTCCCATACTCACCGCAAAATTCCAGAAAAGAGATATTCTTCTCATTTCAAAGGCGGTTGCCCTTGCCATTCTTTTCGGTGCCCTGTTTGCTGTAAAATCCGAAAATCTTATAATTTATCTCATTCTTATGTTCCTTCGCAACACAATACAGCCTGTAGAAACAGGTGTTTCCACAGGACTCGGTGCGGATATACAGAACTATCATCACTGGAAATACGGAGAACGCTCCGACTCGGTTTCGGGTGTGTTCAGCTGGTTCTTAAATCCTCTGAATATGGGACTGGGTTATCTTCTTCCCTGGGTGCTTGCAGGCTGCGGCTTTACATCCGACTGGGATGTTTATTACGACTCTACAGTGCTCAATAATGTTTTCTATGTCTATATCTGGGCATCAATTATTTCAACTGTTCTTTTTGCACTGCCGTATTTCTTCTATGACCTGACAAAAGAAAAGCACGATATGTGTGTAAGAGAGCTGAAGGAACGTCTTGAAAAATCACAGAAGGAAGAAAGCGAGGAGACGGCGGTATGAAAAAATTAATATCTGTTATACTTGTCCTTGTGCTTCTTTCAGCCTTTCTTTGCTCCTGTGATATAGGAGATATGGGAAAGGGCAATCTGAACATAAAATACAAAATATCTGACGGCAACGCTGTTGTTACAGGTGTTCCCGATAATTCAACCGTTCCCGAAATTGTAATCCCCGATGAATATGACGGGATGCCCGTTACGGAAATTGCAGATTTTTCAATGGTAAACCTTGAAAATGTCACGAAAATTACCATAGGTAAAAATGTAAAAACCATCGGGTCTTGGGCTATGGAAAACAATAAAAGGCTCACTGCCATTGAGGTTGATGAAGAAAATCCGTATTTCTGCGACAAGGACGGAGTTCTTTTTTCAAAGGATATGAAAACGCTTCTTTTCTATCCTATGGCAAGAAATGCAGAAGAAATACAGGATGCACAGGGAAATAAGGTGAAAAGCATTTCCTATGAAATTCCTGAGGGTGTTGAAACAATAAGAACAAAAGCTTTCTATAAATGCTCTGATTTGCGTTCGGTTACACTTCCCTCAACCCTTAAATCCATTGAAGAAAAAGCCTTTTTCCGTTGCAGCCTTGAGGAAATTCTTTTCCCCGAGTCTCTCACCTTCATCGGAAAGGATGGCTTTTCATACTGTACGGCACTGAAATCCGTTGAAATTCCCGCAAATGTTAGTGAGATAGGGGAGTATGCCTTTTATAACTGTACCTCGCTTTACAGTATCACGGTGAAATCACGGGAAGAAGATCTTTCATTGGGACAGAAATGGTATCCCACAAATAACGGGCTTGAAATAAAAGAGCTTGAAATAAATTTCGAGCCGTAAAATTACATAAAACAGGTGTTGTGTCCTATGAAGGATGCACACCTGTTTTGTCTTATGTGCAGTAATAAATTACAGTCTGCAAAAAAATGATGCGGCTATGAATGCGGTTATATCCGCAACAAGAGCAGAGGGGATTGTGTGACGGCTTTTGGTTATTCCCACACTTCCGAAATATACCGCCACTGCATAAAATGTGGTTTCGCTGGCACCTGCTATCACGCTTGCGGTTTTTCCTATGTATGAATCTGGTGAATATTTTGTGAGAATATCCTCTAAAACCGCAAGAGTTCCGCTTCCCGATAAGGGGGACAGAAGACAAAGGGGTAAAACCTCATCGGGAATGCCGAGAATGCTTGTGACAGGGGAAAGGGCAGTGCAGAGAATGTCCGTACCGCCCGAGGCCGTAAGCATCTGAACCGCAATAAAAAGTGCAGTCAGAGCGGGAAGAAGGTCTGCAGTCTGTCCCAACGCCTTTTTTGCACCGCGGATGAATATTTCAAAAACGGGAAGCTTTTTGAAAAGTCCGTATAAAACAGTGAAAATGACGGTAAACGGCAGTATCAGGCTCTGAAAAATTTCCATATCTGTCTCCTTAAATCTTTCGGGAATTATTGACTAAAAGATTGCATTATATTATAATACTTATTTACAAAAGAAAAAAATATTATGAAAAATCGGCATTTTGCAAGAAAGGGGGAGAAAAATATGGACAGAACATCATTTTATGATGACAAGCATATGTTTTCCCATTTATCAGATAAATTTTTAGAGAATAATTCTATCCCTCAGAACGACTTTAACCGTTTCCCCGTCAAGAAGGGACTTCGTAATTCCGACGGTACGGGCGTTATGGTAGGTCTTACCAAAATATGTAACGTTGAGGGCTACTATATAGACGACGGTGAAAAGGTGCCTAAGGCAGGCCGCCTTATTTACAGAGGCATTGACCTTTATAATTTTGTTGACGGCTGTAAAGCGGATGACCGCTTCGGCTTTGAGGAGCTCGTTTTTCTTCTGATTTTCGGCTCGCTTCCCACAAAGGAAGAGCTTGACGGCTTCTGCGGACTTCTTGCGGCAAACAGAGAGCTTCCCAATGATTTCGTTGAGGATGTTATTATGAGAGCACCCTCGCCCAATATTATGAACAAAATGGGCTCATCCGTAACCGCTTTATATGCGTATGACGATAACCCCGACGATATTTCCTTTGAGAATGTTCTTCGTCAGTCCATTCAGCTCATAGCTCAGCTTCCTGCAATTATGTCCTATGCATATCAGGTAAAGAGAAGATTTTTCTATAAGAAGAGTATGTATATCCATCAGGTGAAGCCCGAGCAGAAAACTGCTGAGGTGGTGCTTCGTTCAATCCGTTCCAACAAAACCTTTACGGATAAGGAAGCAAAGCTCCTTGATTTGTGTCTTATGATTCATGCAGACCACGGCGGCGGTAACAACTCCACTTTCACCACCCGCTGTATTTCCTCCACGGGAACAGACACCTATTCCGCAATCGGTGCGGGCATCGGCTCCCTTAAGGGCTTCCGTCACGGCGGTGCAAATATCAAGGTCACACAGATGGTTGAGGATATTTTCAGTAATGTTCCCGACACTGACGATGAGGATGCCGTAAAGGCATATCTGGGAAAAATAGTCAGAAAGGAAGCAAATGACAATTCCGGACTTATTTACGGTATGGGACATGCAATTTATACTCTTTCAGATCCCCGAGCTGTTCTTCTTAAGAAGAATGCAAAGGAGCTGGCAGAGGAAAACGGACTTCTCAAGGAATGGAAGCTTCTTGATACAATAGAAAGACTTGCACCCACTGTATTTGCAGAGGAAAAGGGCTACAGCAAGCAGATGTGTGCCAATGTTGACCTTTATTCAGGTCTTGTTTACAGAACTCTCGGCATTCCAGAGGATCTTTTCACTCCGCTTTTTGCGGTTGCAAGGGTTGCAGGCTGGTGTGCACACCGTCTTGAAGAGGTCGCAACCTGTTCAAAGATTATGCGTCCTGCATATAAGAGTATTTCTCGTCATCAGGAATATCAGAATCTTTCAGACAGATAAAGAAAGGTGAACAAAATGAAAAACAAAAGCATTTCCCTTAAAAATATATGCCTTGTATCCTTGGGCTTGGGCATTATTCTCACAGCCCTTCGTATTTATCAGGCTCTTGCAATAACAGACGGAAGCACGGGATTTTTTACATCCCATAATTTTACCGTTCCCGTAATGTATGTGATTGCGGCGGCAACGGCTATTGTTCCGATTGCTTTAACTTTTGTTTGCGCTGATAAGCCTTCAGGTGAGTTTAAGAGCAAGCCCTCGTTTTTGTATATTTTTTCCGTCATTTTCTTTGCCGCCTCACTTCTCGTTGAAGGAGTGAAGAAGCTTCAGGTATTTCTTGGTGAAGACGGAGCCTTTTTCGCAAAAAAAGAGGCAGTGGGAGGAAATGTCGGATTTATTCTGATGATCTTTTCACTTCTCAGTGTTGTAAGCCTTCTTCTTTCCGTTGTGATTTATGTGAAAAACGGAACCCTTACTGGAAAGCTTAAAATTCCCATGCTTTTCCCTGCAATATGGGCATTTCTCAAAACACTGGGCTTTTTCTCGGTCACAGTGAGCTATGTAAAGGTTGTAAGCCTTCTTCTCACCATATTCTCCTTTGCTTTCCTTATGGTTTTCCTTTTACAGAATGCCAGAGTTTCAACGGGAATAGGAAGAAAATCTGCGGTATGGTTTTTCTTCGCAACAGGACTTGTGGGTGCGGCTTTCTGCTTCAGTGCAGGTATTCCCTCGCTTATTGCTCACTATTTTGTTCCCGAAAAAGAGATTATGTACTGTCCTTATGATCTTTCTCTTATTGCGGCAGGACTTTATGCAGTTGCCTCAATTACCGTAAGACTGGGAGCAAATAAAAAAGCCGGTGCCGTTTCTGTGTGTAATACAGAGGAAGTATATCAGAATAAAGAAATCAATGATGTGACGGAGAACGGTTAAATTGGATATTTCACTATTTTTTCAGAACTGTCTTATTGCCGCAGAGCAGGTTATCATACTCTATCTTATAGTTGCCGTAGGCTTTGTATGCGACAAAAAAGGTATATTTACGGAAAAAACCTCAAGAGCGGCAAATGACCTGCTTTTCTATATAATCACCCCTTGTGTAATCATAAAGTCGTTTCTGACAACGGAATTTACATCCGAAACAACCAAGGGACTTCTTCTGGCGGCTCTGGGCGGAGCAGTTACGCATATTTTAGGTATCGCACTGTCCGTTCCCTTTTTCAGAAAAAAGGAAAACCCCGATAATGCGGTCTTTAAGTTCGCGTGTGTATACGGCAATATGGGATATATGGCACTTCCCCTTGCCGAAGCAGTGCTTGGAAGCGAGGGTGTCTTCTATTGCTCGGCAGGTATAATTGTTTTTCAGGTTTTCACCTTCACCCACGGCATATGGCAGATGAACTGGGGAAGAACGGGTGCCGGAAAATTCACCCCGAAAAAGCTGTTTTTTAATCCCGGTGTAATTGCAGTATGCATAGGACTTCCGTTTTTTCTTCTTAAGCTTCAGATACCGCAGATTGTTATGTCTCCCATATCCTTTATCGGTTCAATGAACACACCTCTTGCTATGCTGATGTTGGGAACCTATATGTCAAACGCGGGACTTAAAACAATATTCAAAAATAAAAATCAGTATCTTGTGGCACTTGTAAAAATAATTCTGGTGCCTGTTGTGTTTTACGGTATAATGAAGGTGACAGGGCTTCTCTCGGGGGCACTTTTCACTGCCTGTATGATTCAGGCATCTGCTCCCAGTGCCAATAACACGGTTATGTTTGCCGCAAAATATGACAGAGATACGGGTGTTGCTTCAAAAACGGTGGCTTTCGTGAGCTTTGCATCAATTCTCACAATGCCCGTTATGATAGCACTCACACAGGTATAAAAATATGGAAAATATATTCGGCTCGCTTCCTTTCGGTTTTTGCTCCTTTGATAAAATCAAGGACAGTCTTCTTCCCTGTGCGGCGGCAAAAAGAATTCCCGAAAACGCTCAGACGGTTATAAGCATTCTTTTCCCCTATTATCTCGGAGAGGAAGCTTATGAAAAGGCAAATGTTTCAAGATATGCCGTCAGTGAGGATTATCACCGCATTGTCGGGAATATAATAAATGATATAAAAGAGAAGCTTTCTCTGAAATTTCCCGAGAATAAATTTGAAGCCTTTGTTGACAATTCCCCTTTTCCCGAGGTTCGATGTGCCGTTATGGCAGGACTTGGAGTTATGGGTGTAAACAACCTTTTTATCAATAAAGATTACGGCTCATGGGTTTTTCTCGGTGAAATTGTAACGGACAGATATTTTGAACCCTCCGGAGAGGAAATATTTCTTTGTAAGGAGTGCAATAAATGCATAGGGGCCTGTCCCGTTAATGCTCTTACGGGAAAAGGTCTTATAAAAGAAAAATGTCTTTCCTTTCTTTCTCAGAAAAAAGGAGAGCTTGACGAGGACACAAAGAAAAAAATTGCTCAGACGGGATGTGCATGGGGCTGTGATATATGTCAGAAGGCTTGTCCCCATAACATAAATGCGAAAATTACACCCATTAAGGCTTTTGTCGAAACAGCCTGCCCTACGGTTACTAAAGAAACGGATATTGAAAATCGTGCATTCAGCTGGAGAGGAAAAAGCGTAATTGACAGAAACCTTGAAATAATAGAATAAAAAAGGAGAGTCGTTATGAAACTTATTGTTGCCATTGTAAACAAGGATGACTCCGGAGAGCTTACCGCAAGGCTCAGCAAAGAGGGCTTTATGTCCACAAAGCTTTCCACTACGGGCGGATTTTTAAGAGCAGGAAATGTAACTCTTCTTATCGGTGTTGAGGAAGAAAAGGTTGACGGCTGCCTTAAAATTATGGAGGAGTGCTGTTCGAAGCGTACTCAGGTTGTGAGCACTGCCGCGGGAAATCACGCAGACCAGTTTTTTACATCTCTTCCTGTTGAAATCACCGTGGGCGGAGCGACCGTATTCATTGTTGATGTTGAAAGATTTATCAAGATGTGAGGAAATATGTTTTTTTCAGATAACAGTATTCCCGAAAATACAAGAAATGCAGTAAATTCTGCCGTGAAGCTGGGAAGACTGCCCTGCAGTATTCTTCTGACGGGCGGCAGTGAGGAGTTGCGTCAGAAATGTGCACTGGAGCTGGCATCATCCGTGCTTTGCCCTCATACAAAGGAAAACGGAAATTTCTCCTGCGGAAAATGTAATACCTGCATGAGAGTAAAGGCAGGACTTCATCCCGATGTTACGGTGGTGCTTCCCGAGGACGGCAAAAAAATCCTTTCGGTGAAAACCGTCAGGGAAAAATGCCTTTCAAGACTTGCCACGGCACCCGCAGAGGAGGAAAACAAGGTCTTTTTCTTTCCGCAGTCCGACGGACTTCAGACGGTTGTACAGAATGCACTTCTTAAATCCGTTGAGGAGCCTCCCGAGGATACAATGTTTATTTTCGGAGCCTTTGCGGGCGAGGGACTTCTGACAACGGTTATTTCCAGATTGACCGAATATCCTCTGGGCGACCATCTGACTGCACGAAAAAGGGTTGAGGAAAATGTTTTGTCAACCGCTCATAACATTGCTATGGCTTTGTGCAACGAGGATGAGTTCGGTGTTATGTTAAGCACTGTACCTATGATAAAAAACCGTAAAATGATGGCTTCGGTGTCCGAGCAGCTTATTCTCATAATAAGAGATGCTATGGCACAGGGAAGCGGTGCGGCGGTGCTTTCGGACAACGAAACTGCGGCATATGCACTCTCAAGAAGCTATAAAATATCTTCACTCTTGCAAATTAAAGAGGTTTTGGATAAAATAATATCAGAAGCCGGCTTCAATGCTAATGAAAATCTTCTTATATCAAGATTTTCTTCTCTGACGGCGGCTGTACTGAAGGAAAGACTTTAATATATACGAGAAAGGGCACGGGAAACCGTGCGGCAGAAAAATGGCAGAAATAATCGGAGTAAAATTCAAAAATACGGGAAAGGTGTATTATTTTGATCCCGCAGGACATAAGGTAGAACAGGGACAGCTTGTTGTTGTTGAAACAGTGAGAGGTTTGGAATGCGGTGAATGTGCCGTTGAAAACAGGGAGGTTGAAGAGGAAGTTCTTGTGAAGCCTCTTAAGTCCATTGTCCGTGTTGCTACCGAGGAAGATATTTCCACAATGGAAAGAAATAAGGAAAAAGAGAAAAAGGCTTTTTCCATCTGCGAGGAAAAGATTGCACAGTTCGGACTGGATATGCATCTTCTGGATGTTGAATATACCTTTGACGGCTCAAAGGTTCTGTTTTTCTACACTGCTCCCGAGCGTGTGGATTTCAGAGAGCTTGTAAAATGCCTTGCGGCTATTTTTAAGGTGAGAATTGAGCTCAGACAAATTGGTGTCCGTGACGAAGCAAAGCTTCTCGGAGGATTGGGAATTTGCGGCAGAGGCTTCTGCTGTAAGGAGTTTCTCCACGATTTTCAGCCTGTTTCAATTAAAATGGCAAAGGAGCAGGGGCTTTCCCTCAACCCCGTAAAAATAAGCGGAACCTGCGGAAGACTTATGTGCTGTCTCAAATATGAGCAGGCTTCATACGAGCATCTTCTGAAAATCACTCCCAAGGTCGGTGCCATTGTTGAAACTGTTGACGGAAAGGGAGAGGTTGTTGACAATAATCTTCTCACGGGTATGCTCAAGGTCAGACTTGACCGCCATCCCGATGCCGCTCCCGGAAAGTATAACCGTAATGATGTAAAAATTATCCGGGACGGGCAGATAAGACTTAACCGCGAGGAAATTGTTGCTCTCAAGGATATTGAGTAAAATTTTAAGATATGTGAAAAATTTTTAAAAACATATTGAAATTTTCATATTATGTGCTACAATTAAGAAAAACCCACGAAGGAGGATACAACTATGTCATACAAAATTACAGATGCTTGCATCGCTTGCGGTGCTTGTGCAGCAGAATGCCCCGTTGAAGCTATCTCCGAAGGCGATATCTATGTAATTGATGAGGATGCTTGCATCGAATGCGGTGCTTGTGCAGACGCTTGTCCCGTAGAAGCTCCTGTTCAGGACTAATTTCTTTTAAGATAAAATGTCCCGCCTTTTATCAGGGCGGGACATTTTTGTTTGATATATGAAACGAAGAACGAACAAGAGGTGATTTTTGTGTTAGGTGCGATTATCGGGGATATTGTAGGCTCAAGATTTGAGTTTGCCTCGGATAAAACAAAGGATTTTGAGTTTTTTGATGATTATTGCAGATTTACGGATGACAGTGTTATGACAATAGCTGTGGGCTTGGCGTGTAACGGCAACATCAGTGACGAGGAAAGCTTCAAGGACTCCTTAAGAGAGCAGATGAGACAGCTGGGACGGATGTATCCCGATGTGGGCTACGGCGGTAATTTCTATGTCTGGCTTTTAGGTGAAACAAAGACCTCCTACGGCAGCTTCGGAAACGGCTCCGGAATGAGAGTGTCCCCTTGTGCATGGGCAGGACAGAGTATTGATGAGGTGAGAAGGCTTGCAAGGTGGAGTGCCGAAATCACTCACGACCATCCCGAAGGCATAAAGGGAGCCGAAGCAATAGCTTCAGCGGTTTTTCTTGCCCGTACAGGTGCCGCAAAAGATAAAATAAGAGAATATATTGAAGAAAATTTCTATGACCTTAATTTCACTCTTGATGAAATCCGTCCGGCATATAAATTTGACGTTACTTGTCAGGGAAGCTGTCCTCAGGCAATAATGTGCTTTTTAGAGGGTGAGGATTATGAGGACAGTGTGAGAAATGCAATATCTCTCGGCGGTGACTGCGATACTATAGGAGCCATGGCAGGTGCCATAGCAGAAGCATTCTTCGGTATTCCGTCGGAAATTGAGGAGAAAGGTCTTTCATATCTTGATGACTATCTTCAGGATATGTATTTCGGTTATTCGGAAAATTTATACAGATAAGAAAAAATCGGGCAGATGCCCGATTTTTTTGATGAATATATTTTATGTTATTATTTCAAGACCTACCGATGCACGAAGGATTATTCTTGCATCTGATGCGGTGAGACTTCCGTTTTTATCCACATCTCCTCTTTCAAGAAGCAAGGGAGTTTTCTCTTCGAGGTCTACCGATGCACGAAGAACCGTTCTTGCATCCGATGCGGTTACCGCACCGTCGGAATTCACATCGCCTTTAAGTACCTTTTCGGGCTCTGACGGGGAAGAGAATACATATTCGAACATTTCCTTCACTTTTTCGTATCTGTCATCCTCCGTTGCGGCACCGTATGCCAGTATAAGAAGCTGTTTTCCGTCCTTTTCGGCAGTTGCAACAAGGCATTTTCCTGCCGCGTTTGTTGTGCCTGTTTTCAGACCTGTCGCATATTTGTAATAATAGGGATTTTCCTTGCCGTTTACGGTTTTATGTAAAAGCTGATTTGTGTTTTCCCAATCAATCCAATGCCCCGAGGCAAAGGTAAAGCGGTCCTTGCTGATTTTTGCCATGCTTGTTATAAACACATTTTTCATAGCCTCAAGGGCAATAAGCCTCATATCCTGTGCAGTGGAATAGTGATTTGCATTATCCCAGCCTTCAGGATTTACAAAAGAGGTGTTTTTACAGCCCAATTCTTTTGCATATGCATTCATAAGGGAGCAGAAATATGTGACTGCATCCTGATTACTCATATTTTTCTTACCGGAATGTTTTCTTGCAACATTTACAGCAACCGTGTATGCCGCATCGTTGCCTGAGGGAAGAAGAAGAGCGGCAATAAGAGTGCGAAGCTTCAGCTTGTGGGGAACTCCTCCGTATGCATTATAGCTGAGCCCCGCTACACTTGAATAGGGTTTTCTCATATCAATTTCAGTTCCCACGGTGAAAACCTCGTCGGGAGAGGCATATCTCAATGCCACAAGACAGGTCATAAGCTTTGTTGTGCTTGCTACGGATATTTTTTTGTTTTCGTTTTTTGCAAAAACAGTCTTATTTTCCGTAACATCATATATAACCGCGGCATTTATGCCCGATGTCAGCTCTGAAAGAACATAATCCGACTTATTATTTGCAGAAGCCACAAAAAATTCTCCCGTTGCCGAAATAAAGCACAACAGGAAAATAATGCAGATTTTCGAAATTTTCTTCATCCTTTTTCACCCGAAACATCCGTTAATCAACAAAATTATAGCACAAAAAACAAAAAAGTAAATCACAATTTAACGGCTTATGCCGTTAAATTATGATTTTCCGTATTATGATGGCGTTTTTTGTAAGTCCCTTGTATGTCCAGAAGGCACTTGTAAGCTTTATTGCGGTTGATGCCGCCACTGCTACTACCGAAATAATGGGAATTATTACCGTCCAGCTCAATACGGCACAAAGAATGAGGACAAGTGCATCTGCCGCAACAATTTTTAAGCCTTCCTGTATATGAAATTTAAGATAGGGCGAGCTTTTGTCCTTCAGAAGAGAGATGGCTATGCCGACAACTCCCGTCAGATAAATGAGAATTGCAAAGAAGCGATGCTCTTGTACATCCGCATCCTCGAAAAGCTCCGTTTTGTCATATTCGTCGAAGACCTTTTCTTTTTTCTTCTTTGGCGGTTCCGTGTCCGTTTTTTCTTCCTTCATTTTTTTCTGCAAATCGGAAATTCTTTGCTCCTGTTGTTTTATCTGCTCATCAATTTCTTTTCTGTATCTTTCAAAGGGATCAACGGCATTTGTCTGACTTTTCATATTATCACTGCCGTCGGTATTTCTTCCGCAGGTGGGACATTTCTCAAGACCGTCTTCACATTCGAAGCCGCAAACATTACATTTTTTCATTTTCTTCACATCCTTTTGTATGATTTTACAAAAAAAATCCTTCTCATTCAAGCCACTTAAATAAATATTAAGAATTAAATAATCTCTATTTCAATGCCGTTGTAATAGTGTCTGAGGATTTCCTGCCAGCTATAGCCTTGCTTTGCCAGATAATCGGCTCCGTATTGTGAAAGTCCCACTCCGTGTCCGTAGCCTTTTACCGAAAAAACAACTCCCTCACTGTTAATACCCATTTTTACAGCGGCGGAGCGAAGAGAAAAAAGCTCCCTTATTTCAGAGCCCGAAAAACTTTTTCCGCCGATTTTTATCTCCTTGAGAGTGCCCGAGTCGGTATATTCACCGCTGTCAAACCACTGTGACTTGTCCTCGGGCAATACTGCACCCTCATTTTCCGTGATTTCGCAAAAATCCTCAAAGCTTACTGTTTTTTCCGACATATATTTCTGACAGATTTTGTCTCCGTCACTGACGGCAGGAGTGAGATACGGCACATCCTTCCCCCAGATATTTCCTGCTGTCTCTGTTTGTCCGGGGCTTATTGCGTGATATGCCGCAATGATAAGCTCATTTTCGTATGTGATTGAATAGTCGACGGACTTGTCAACGGCATCGCAGAGCTTCTGATAATATGTATTGAAATCCTTGCCCCATTTTTCCTTCATCTGCTCAACGCTCATATATGCCTGATGCTTTGTTGAGTCAGTTGAAATTACGGCACCGTCAAGAGTATTGTCGGCACCCTTTTCAATGCTTTGTCTTGCAAGGGTTGCCGCCGCACAAGCCAGTGCCGAAAGAGCCTCACTGTGAAAAACCACAGGCATTTCAGCGGCAACCACTCCGATTATATAATCCCTGAAATTAAGCTCCTCGGTCTTCTCCTCTGTGCTGAAATATACGGATATTGTCTGGTCAGTGTTTCCCCGTTGTGTATTTTTCTCTGCCTTGTCCGTATTGAAGCGAAAGCCTGTTGAAAGCAGTGTTACAAGAGGGACCGCAACTATTAAAATTGCAATAAAAGAAACAAAGAGAATATATTTTTTCATTGCTTCCACCTTTTTCCGAGAAATTTTTCTGCAAGAAGTCCCAAAACCAGTGCGGTAATTCCTGTCAGCCACACGGGAATGATTATTGAAAACGGAGCCTCACTTCCGTGTCCCCCTCGGATTGAGGCTATTGTAGTGGGGATAAGTGTCAGTGCCGCAGAGTTGATAACGACAAAGCGTACTGTTTCATTGTCTGCGGTGTCAGAGCCGTTAACAGCCTTAATTCTTCTCATGGCTTCAATTCCCAAGGGGGTTGCCGCATTCCCCAACCCCAGAAGATTTGCGGTTATGTTTGCGGTTATGGAGGCGGCGGCAGGCGTGTTTTTGTAGGAGGGGAAAAGCAAGCGGATAAAAGGAGACATAAGCTTATCAAGCTTTTTATCAAGTCCTGCTTCACTCATAATTTCCGTAATTCCGTTCCACAAAGCAAGGCTTCCCATAAGCTTCAGTGCAGTTTCAACCGCCGCCTGAGAAGCTGTCAGGATTCCTCCCGAAAGCTGTGTCAGACGGTTATTGAATATTGCCGAAATAAAAGAAAAGGCAAGAATAATGCCCCACACATAATTCATCATATCTAAATGTATGATAATAAAAATCGGAATATAACCGTCAGCTTACTATGGCAACAAGAAAAAATATGGTAAAATAAGGCAGAAATGCAGAAATTAAGAAAATTTTTTGATTAAATATTGACTTTTATGGCAAAAAATGTTAAATTGACCATAGAAATCAAACCTGAAAGGATGAAAAATATGAAAGCTACGGGAATTGTTCGTAAATTTGATGAAAACGGAAGATTTGTGCTTCCTATGGAGCTGAGAAAAAAGCTTCGTCTTACTTCCTCAGACGATGCCCTTGAAATCTTTGTTGAGGACGATATGATAATTCTCAGAAAATATGAGCCCTCCTGTATATTCTGTAACAGCATGGAGGAGCTTGTCAGCTTTAAGGACAAAAAGATATGCAAAAAATGTGTTGAAAAGCTGAATGTATTATCTGAATAAAGCTTTTTTGAAGCGGTATTCTTCATCGGTCGGGTGTCTCAAAAGACACCCGACGGTTTTTTTCGTTTTTGCGGTATCGGCGGCTTTACGAAAAGAAAAATCCCCCCCCTTTCAGATTTTTTGTTACAGCAAAAGTATACTGAAAATGAAAAATTATAAACGGAGGGCATTTATGAAACGCATTGATGAAAAATATGAAAGCTGGAAAAACAGTCTTCTGGATATGGGAAAAAAGAACAGATTGCTGAATTACAAGGAGAACAGTGCTTGTGTTGTTAAAATTACATATCCGGTCAGTAAAACTCTTTACGATATGTTCGTTACCAACGAATTACCTGTTGTTTTTCCCTATGAAAAGGAAAAAGGAAAAAATACCTCCTGTTCTGCTTCAAATGTTGAGACGGATAAAGGCATAAAGGAGCTTCAGGTAACATTAAGAAATCTCCGCAACAAAGCAAAAACCGTACAGGAGGAGCAGGGAGTGAATGCTCTGTACCTTTCCTTCGGCTTTTTAAGATGGACTGAGGATGGGTATTCTTATTGTTCCCCTCTTCTTCTTGTTCCGTCAACGCTGATTGTAAATTCATTGACATCTCCCTTCAAACTGAATGCGGTCAGTGATGATATTGTTGTAAATCCCACACTGAGATATAAGTTTCTTCATGATTTCGGGATAGCCTTGCCCGAATTTTGTGAGGGTGACGAGCTTGAGGCATTCTTTTCGTCGGTCAGTGAAGCGGTGGCATTAAAAAAATGGGAGGTGACGGATGAAGTGAGCCTTTCTCTGCTGTCATTTCTCAAAATCAATATGTACGAGGATCTTAACAAAAACAAAGAAAAGTTTTTGTGCAAGCCTCTTATAAGGACAATAGCCTCTGACAGTCAGTTTTTACAGAGTGTTCCTCCCGAATTGACGGATATTGATACGGATGCCG
Organism: Acutalibacteraceae bacterium; assembly: GCA_045590915.1. Lineage (GTDB taxonomy): Bacteria > Bacillota > Clostridia > Oscillospirales > Acutalibacteraceae > RUG806. Next base: position 27,728 of record JAZNRX010000010.1, read on the forward strand.
TTTCGAAGCCATACGAGACCTACTGTATAGTCGATGCGGATTCAAGTCAGCAGGAGGCAATTATTCTTGCAGAAAAAGGTATAAGCTTCACTTTACAGGGCCCACCCGGTGCGGGAAAAAGTCAGACCATTACAAATATAATTGCCCAGAGCCTTGCTTCAGGCAAGAAGGTTCTTTTTGTATCAGAGAAAATGGCGGCACTTGATGTGGTGTACCGTAAATTTGTCAGTGCGGGGCTTTCGGATTTTTGTCTTCTTCTCCACAGCCATAAGGCAAGCAAGAAAAATGTTCTGTCACAGCTTCAAAAGGTGCTTGAAGAGGGAAACGATAAGATAAAGCTGTCCGATGACTCAATGAAAAAGCTTGGGCTTCTGGAAAACGACCGCGATAAGCTCAATGAATATGTCAGAGAAATTCACGACATGGTCTATCCGCTTGAAAAAACCGTTTATGAGGCAAACAGTATTATTGCGTCACTGGATAACACACAGGATGTAATTTTTGATATTGAGGATATAGGAAGCGTTACAAAAGAGCAGTATGAAAAATTTGAAATACTGATTTCTGATTTTGCAGATGCAAGAAAGAGAATGTCAGAGGACTGTTTTCTTAATCCGTGGAGAGACTGCACACTTGAATATGTAACCAATGAGTTCCGTCACGATGTCGCAACAAGACTCAGCCCGCTTATAAGTAAGGTTGAAAAAGCCGATAAGGAGAGTGAGGAAATATTTTCACGGACAGGACTTGCCTCTCCCCGTTCAATAAGCACTCTCAATAAGGCGGCGGGGTTGTTTGAACTGGCGTCGGATAATTGTGAAATACCTGAAAACTGGGTGACAGGTGAGTCAGCGACAGGACTTTACGATGATGTTGCGATGCTTGGTAACATCAGCGAGGTTTTCGGTGAATGCCGTGAAAAGCTGAAGGAGTGTATAGGCTTCCTTTACGGTAACGGAATTGAAATCAGTATACCTGAGAATATTACGGAGGATTATAAAATCATTCTTCCCCAGAAGGCGGCGGAGCTTGAAAAGCTTTTTGAGGACGTCGGGCTTCAGCAGATAAAACAGACGGGTGCTTCGGTTCCCGAAAAGCTTCTTGGTGAAGCTCTCCTTTTGGTTCAGGAGATAAAGGACGGCAGAAAAAAGCTTTGTGAGACTTATTATGACGGTATTTTTGATATAGATCGGAAAACAGCCCTGAATAAGCTTAATTCAGGCGGAGCCTTTTTGTCGGGCGTGTTCAGCACACAGCGCAGAAGCTGTATCAATTCCTTCAGAGCAATTCAGAAAAATAAGGGCAGACGATTGGGAGAGCCTGAAATAAGGGAAGCCATTGACTGCCTTGATAATATCGCCGTACGAAGAAGTGAGCTGTCTGTAAAAATCTGTGTGCTGAATAAGTTTTTCACCATTGCGGATGAAGGGGAAAATACGGATTTTTCAGAGGCTCATAAAAAGCTCGGGCTTTTCGGAGTTATTGAAAATGCCATAGGATTAATAGGGAAAATCTCTGATTATCTTGATTATTTTTCAGAAAGAGATGAGCCTCTTCGGGAGAAATACCAGTTCCTCTATAAAGGGATTTATTCTGATTGGGAACATATTTCGGAGGTAATTTCACAAGCACAAAGACTGAAGGTGCTGACACAGGAGCTTCACATTTCCTATGATACGGTGAAGGAAATCTGCAGCGGAAAGGATTTTTATGAAAAAGCCCGCAGCTTTTCCGACCGCACAGATATGCTGTTGGAGGATATTTCAGATAATTTCTTATGGTTTACTTCTTATTTTGAGGATGCACAAGAATTTGAGGAAATGCCCTTATCCTTCTTATCAAAGCGGCTTGATGCATGCATGAACGGAATGTCCCTTCTTGAAGAATGGATTGATTTCAGGCAAATACGGGAGAGCTGTAAAAAGGAAGGTCTCGGAGATTTCATCAGCGGGGCAGAAGGTGAAAACATTTCATCGGATAATCTGCTTTTGGTGTTCCGAAAAAGATTTTTCAGATTGTGGCTGGACAGCATATACCCTCACAAAAAGGAAGTTTCAGGCTTCAGAAGAAGGTCTCACGAACGGCTGATTGACGAATTTTGCGAACTTGACAGACAGCAGCCGGAAATTGCAAGAGAGAGAATAAAGAAAATACTGACAGAAGAACTGGCTTCGGCAAGGGAAAATCCTTCACTTGCGGCGCAAATCAGTATTCTCAAGCGGGAGCTTGGCAAGCAAAGACGGCTTATGCCCATAAGAAAGCTGTTCAGCTCAATTCCCCGTCTTCTTCTCACCCTTAAGCCCTGTCTTATGATGTCCCCCCTTACCGTCAGCGTATTTCTTGATTCCGATATTTTTGATTTCGATATTGTTATCTTTGATGAAGCCTCACAGGTGTCTGTTGAAAATGCCGTCGGTGCAATAGCAAGAGGCAGACAGGTTATTATTGCAGGAGACAGCAAGCAGCTTCCGCCCACGGATTTCTTCCACAGCACAGTGAATGAAAATGTATATGACAGCGAAACTGAGGATGAGGAGGATTATGATGTTTTTGAGTCGGTGCTTGAGGCGGCAAATATGCTTCCCGAGAGGACACTGAAATGGCACTACAGAAGCAAATGTGAGGAGCTTATTGCTTTTTCTAACGAGAAGTTCTATAAGAATAAGCTTATAACCTTTCCTTCAAGCTCCGAAAACACAAAGGACAGCGGAGTCGAATATATTTATGTGCCTGACGGTATTTATGAAGGTACGGGGCGAAAGTGTAATATAAAGGAAGCCGAAGCTGTTGCGGATGAGGTTTTCAGGCATTTCAGAGAAAACCCACATCGTTCATTGGGTGTTATTGCCTTCGGTATTGCCGGACAGCAGACAATAGAAGAGGTTCTCAGAAGAAGACGGCTTGAAAACAGTGAATATGAGGAATTTTTCTCTGAAAGCAGGGAAGAGCCCTTTTTTGTGAAAAATCTGGAAAGTGTTCAGGGAGATGAAAGAGATACTATTATTTTCAGCATCGGCTATGCAAAAGACTCTGACGGTGTTTTCCGAATGAATTTCGGCCCCTTGAATAAAGCGGGCGGAGAAAGAAGGCTCAATGTTGCAATAACCCGTGCAAAGTATAATCTCAAGCTCATAGGCTCTATAAAGCCCGAGGATATAGATCCTAAAAAGACCTCGTCAGAAGGGGCACTTCTTCTTCGCTCTTATATGGATTTCGCAATAAACGGAAAGGCTGTGCTGAAGAAAGCAAGCAGCAGTGAAGGTGATGAATGCTGTGAACCTTCCTTTGAAAATACCGTAAAGGATTTCCTCCGAAATCATGGCTATAAGGTCAGCACTCAGGTTGGCTGCTCGGATTTCAGGGTTGATATTGCAGTGCGGCACCCCGAAAGAGAGAATGAGTATATTCTGGGCATTATCTGCGACGGTAAATCCTCTCTGACTGCAAAAAATGCAAGAGAAAGAGAAAGACTGCGTCAGGAGGTTCTTGAAAAAATGGGCTGGAGCATTTACCGTCTGTGGTCAACCGAATGGATAAAGGATCCCGTATTACAGGGAGAATTGCTTCTTGGGAGGCTGAAAAGCTGTTGATTATTTCAGTAATATACTGTAGAATATAATAAAATATTCATTATCGGAGTGACACCAATGAAGGCAACACGCAAATCGGATAAATACGGTAAAACTGTAAAGGTACTGCAGATAATTTCTTTTGTTTTTATGCTGGCTATGGTTGTGGCTTGTGTGGTTTTTCTTAAAAAGAATAACATCTCCGTAAGTAATGTGGATGCTCTCACAACCTATCTTACGGGCGGAACTCTCACGGTAGCACTTATAATAATCGGCTTCAGTGTGGTAAAGAGCTTTGCTCTCATTTTTCCGCCTGCCGTTCTTTTCGTGCTTTCGGGAATTGTGTTTGATAATATGCTGACGGCTGTGCTTGTCAATGCCGCCGCCACAGCCTGCAGTTTAATTCTTCCTTACTTTCTCGGGAAATTTATGGGAATGGATATGGTAAACTCTCTTAAGGGCAGATTTAAGGCAATAAAGAAGCTTGACGATTTTGCAGGCGAAAATTCCTTTGCCGTAGTTTTCGTATTCAAGGCGGGCGGACTTATGCCCTCGGATTTAAGCAGTCTCATTTTCGGTGCTATGAACATTCCCTTTGCAAAATATTTCATAGCATCAAATCTCGGACTTCTTGTCCTCAATGTATTATGGACACTTCTCGGCTCATACGGAGATTTGTCAAATCCCTTTACCTTCCTTTATGCATTGCCCGCACTTCTTTTTGCAATAGCCGCATCTGTTTTTATGAGCCGCCGTCAGAAGAAGAAAGCAAAGAAAAGTGAAAATTAACTGTTAAAATTATAAAAGCGAAGCCGCGGATTTTTACGGCTTCGCTTTTTATTATGCTGAATATTAATATATTGTACAGTGTGACGGAATTCATCAGGCGGCAAGAGTTTTCTTTGCCGATGCACTCTGATGTGTGCTTCTGTAACGGATAATTCCGATTACAACAGAAAGAAGTGATATGGATTCGCTTAAAATTCCGCTGTATGAGAAGGCAAAAACATTATAAACGAGAATTAATGAGGATGAGATAAGTATTGTCTTGCGCAATGCCTTTGCATCGCATATGCCCATACACATAGTATTGACAACAAGTCCCAGTGTTATAAGAAGTGAGTGAGGACCTTCCCATGAAAGAACACTTGCCGCCGCTATGCATAAGGAAAGGACAATGGGAGAAGCAAGGTCAGTACGCTGATTTTTGTCACGGAAATAGAAAACAAAATTGCGGATAATACAAACTATATTCAAGGCAAAGCCTGAAAAAGCACCTATGAGAAGATACTGCACACAGCTCAGAGCTGTTGCAACAGTCTGTATAATCATAAGACTTCTTTTGCTTGTAACCTGATATGAATAAAAGAATAAGCCTACTGCGACAAAACCTAAAATGTGACCGATTAATGTGATGAAACTTTGCATAAATACCTCTGAATAAATTAGTGTCTGAACTATTTGTTACCGAGAGATAATTATACTTATTTTCAGATTAAAGTCAAGAATTAAACCGACGATATTGCACAAAGGGAACTATAATATTTTGGTTAAAATGTCAATAAGCAAGAAGATTTGTATGTGTGTAGGCTCTTTGCTTTGTGCTTTTTGCTCAAAAAATCGTGTCAGCTCGTCTGTTGGTGCAAAAAGATTGCAAATGAAGCCGGATTTTCTTATTCCCTTATGCGTTTTCCTATGTACTTCAGTGCCTCAACCTGCTCACTGTCAAAATTGCCGTGACAATCCACAAAAATGTCAACGGTAATGACGGCACCGGCTTCATTGTTCTTTCTTATGTAGTCTGCTATATATTCTTTACTGCGGCGTACGCCTGTGTTTCTCCAGCCTGCACAGATATTTCCGTCTCTGTAGTTTCCCATAGGAATCAACAGATGGTTTTGTGCACCGTCTGTGAAGCGTGTTTTGAAAATATAGGTAAAATCATTGTCTTCACCGCAGGTAAAGCCTTCGTTTTCAAACCATTTGATAGGTGTATCATCACCGTCTTCACTGACAAAGCTTGCCGTTCCGCTGTTGAATGCCGACAGCACATCGGGGTTGCCTTTTTTCATAGCTTCAAAATATATGGAAAGAAGCTCATTGTTATAGCCGAGACTTTTATAACAGCCGTCTACCCACCAGCCTTTAACAAGGTCTCCGTAGCGGACTGCATATTCTTCAAGAACCGATGCCCAGTTGCGAACAAAATGCTCGTCTACAGTGCCGTGTATATTTGCCGCATAGTCCTCATAAAGCCCCATTGCAGGGCCTGCAATCTTGTCAAAATGAGGACCGTCTCCCGTGAAATATAAGTACAGATCAATGTCATACTTTTTCAGTGCAAGAGCGAGGTCCATAATAAGATCGCGTTCACTGCAGCCGTCCCCTGCTTTTATGCCGGTTATGCGTGTGTAGGCTTCATTGGGAGCAATCAAAAAGCGAGTGCCCTGCATAACTGTGATCATATAATAACCGCATCCGATTTCTGACAGTGTACGGGCGAGCTTTTCAACATCAAAGGAACGTGTCTGCTCGCACCATTCATGTGCCATATCCGTCATCACGGCATCAAAATGCTCGGTTGAGTCGGGATCAATGGCGGGATAGGCTTTTTCACCGTAATATAAATAGTGGTTAAAGATACCCCATTTTTTCTCCATCATTCTGTCCTGTGCATTCATTTTTTTGTCATCCTTTCAAATTCTGGCATTTAAACCAGGAATTCCGTGTATAAACACCGCTTGAGGCGTGTATAAATTCCGACTGCAGATTATCGGTTTTACCGCGTATAACAAAATAAAAAATGTGTGCATCATCGGGAATATGAAGAACGGCTTGTGTACCGTCAACATCTCCTTGTATGCTTTTCCATTCCTCACAGAGATATTTTTCTTTGTATATAAGATCTTCTGTTTTGTAATATATCAGAGCATCAGCATTCTTTACATCATCGGGGAGCGTAAAGCTGAGAACAACACGGCTTTCCTCGGAATATACCTCGGTGATTTTTATATTGCGCTGACCTTTCCCGTTTTGTTCATCTGCAAAACGCAGAAGCTCGGGTATTGCAGAGCCCTCAATCTGTCCGTGTGTAAAAGCAGGAATCAATGTCATGTAAGCATTATTTGTCCCGTTGGCACACGCGGTTGTGCTGTGTGCATCAAAAAACGGATCGCGGTCACTGTTGAACCAATGAACAGGCATTATAACCTCAGGTAACAGCAGCTTTGCATCCCATACATCAGAAATTCTGTCACCGCGGAAATATATGCCCCATTGTGTTTTACATATATCCTGAAAGCCGCAACCGTAAACAGGTGCGGCGAAAGCAAAGCGGCTGTCATAACCGATTACGGTACCTGCGGCAATGCCGCCCCATGATATTCCGGTCAAACCGATTTTGTCTTTTTTTACCCTGTCATCTGAACGTAAAATGTTATTTGCGAGAATTATATCCGCAATAAAATAAGCATAGCCCTGCTGTGCAAAGGGCTTGTCCTTTGAGGCAAAGCCATCCATAACGGGCTGTGACTCCGGATTATATGCCCAATAATCAAGATCGGCTTCATATGTGTTTGGTTTACCCGTATATTCCTGACCGAAGCCGTCAAAGGAAATAGCCGCATATCCGTTGTTTACCCAATACTGCACCCATTCCGCATAAGCGTGACCGCCTCCGCCGTGTGCAAGCACCATTGCCGGTACGGGTGTTTCGGCAGATGCATTTTCGGGAAAGCCCATATATGCAAAGACGCAGATTTTTTTATCACCGAAAGGGATACACGAATAACGGATGGCTTTAATTCGGCAGTCTTCGGGGAAGGGATCAAAATCGGGACAGGCACATACTTCGGGCTTTATCGAAAGTGTATTTCCGAACAACAGCTTCAGCTCATCGGTATTCTCATTCCCGCCCTCAGAACGATGCTCGGAGAAATATAGCTTTTTCATAACCTCACCACCGTCAGAATTTTGTGTTCAATTTTATTATACATACAAAAGCAATTGTGTTCAAGCACAAAACAGATTAAGAATAAAAAATTAAAACGGCCAGTTTTTTTGTTGGGTGAAGGGTAGCTTCCGATATTCACAAAATAACGAACCCTCGAAACCTCAATGATTTCAAGGGTTCTGAACGGTTGTAATTTATTGCCATACCATTGAATTTTTTGATGTCATCTGCAGTTTAACATCATGTTCCGGCATAGTGAAGCTGATTACAAAGCCTTTTTTGTCATCATAACTGACTTTAAGCTTTTCATCATCCAAATAAAAACTGTAGTCAGTATCAGTAGCAATATAAGGAAAATAGAGTGTAACTTCTTGACCTGCCCTGTAGGATGATTTTGCATGTGTGTACATGTCCTTTTGCCCACAATAATCTACCGTATATTTGTTTGCTGTACAGCCGAAAAACAAGCCCATAAACACGCCTCCGATTATAATAAGAATCAATATCGCAACTATTAACTTGAATTTCATAGTTTCACCCTTTTCAGTATAACCAACTCCCATTTTCTAAATAAAGTATAGCATAATTTTAAGGTTTTTTCAATGAAAAATGAAGTATTGGCTTACACCAATATAAAGCAATAGTGATGTTTGCTCTTGCAGGCAAGTGATGTTACACCTTGCGGCTTTAGTTTTATTTTATTCGCATTTCACTGTCCGAAGGGCCATAACACTGTGCAAAGCACAATAAAACTGCGAAGCAATAAAACTCGCCGTATGGCGAATAAACCTGCCGAGTGTCGTTACGTACACTCGGCTAAAGGTGTGCTTTCTTTTTTCTGAAAATCAAGTGATATTTTGATACAACGCAACCGAACCGTATCGAGCGTTGCAGATTGACGTAATTCTTAATCGAACCAAAAAGGTGTATATATCATGCGTTTCGTAATATTGCGATCTGGCAGGGGTTAAGAAATCAAGGCGAAACCATATATGTAATCAACAGTTCGAATTGTATGCAATCTGTCAAAAAACGGGATGTAATCAATATGCAGATACACAGACTTAAGTTGCATATCAATTCTGCGGTATGGATAAAAAAACTTTTCGCCGCAGAATATACGGCGAAAAGCTTTTAATTTGTATTAA
>JAZNRX010000011.1:0-9878 GCA_045590915.1 Acutalibacteraceae bacterium
AGGCATTGGGACTTACAAAGCGTGCCGACATAAGCGAGGACAACATAGACCTGAAATATCTCAAAAAGTTCTATAAAGAGTACAAGGACTGTTTCCGCAATGATTCTCTTGTTCACTTATACTATTATGCACACGGTATGAGAGACTTTGCAATTCAGCAGAACATTTTCGTGATGTATATTGAGGACAGTGATTATCAGGGCAGACTTTTCAGAAACAAGGTTATGAAAAATCTCACCCCCTCTTCCCTTATTTTCGGCTGGTGTCAGTATGAGGTAAAATTTACGGAATCCGCATCCCGTTACGGACACTCTGTTATCCCCTCCGACCACTCATATAATCTGAGCATTCTCTCTTGCTTTGATGCTTATGATGATACCTTTAATACTAAATTACCCTCTGAAATTGAACTTGATGAAAGCAAGCACTATGTTTCACTGGTTTACAGTGACGGAGATAATCTTCAATGGATTCAGAACGGTTTTGGTGAATTCCACACATGGCAAAGCTATAACAGTGACACAACTGTCAGCTGGACATATGCTCCCGTAACAAAGGAGCTTTCAGCAGTTGACCTTCACAGGACTCTTGAAAATGCAGGAGATACACCTTTTATAACAGGTCCCTCAGGGGCCGGCTATGCAAGAATTTCAAAAATGAGTTCAAAGGAGCTTGAAGCATTTTCCGATTATACTGCAAGCCTTATGCTTGAATCGGGACTGAGCATTATCACCTTCCTTGACAAGTCCGAAAGCAAATCCTTTGATAAGGATATGGAAAAACGCCTCGCATATTTTTCAAGATATGATAATATTGAGGGCGGTATTCTCCAGCTTGATCCCGACAGATATTCCGCAGGCGGCGGCAGAGTATATTTTTCTGATGATAAGCCCTTTGTAACGGTAGGCTTCAGTCTGTGGCATCCCAGCGGAAATGCCGACGAAGTGACAAACGAATGGCTTAAGGAGCAGGCGGATATAATAAACTCCAAAAAGGCTGATTTATCGTCAATCAACGGTTATACGGTTATCAATGTTCACCCCTGGACAGTAGGCACTGATGACCTGCAGTATTTCATAAGCCAGTTAGGCGACAATATTGAGGTTATAGGAATAAATGAGCTTCTTGCTGCAATAAAGCAGAACATCCCCCACGAATTTGCAATTCCCGAATAAACTGCACATAAGCGGAGTGTTATTAAGGCACTCCGCTTATACTATTCAAGGATTGATTTGACAGTTTTTTACTGTTATAATTGATTTAACAATTTATGCGGAGGCTTTAATATGAACAGAATTGAGCTTAACGGACAATGGAACGGAAAATGCATTCATCCGAATGCGGCTGAAAACTTTTCCTTTAGGGGAACCGTTCCCGGCTGTGTTCACACCGATTTTATCAGAAATAAAATTCTTGATGATATATATTACCGTGACAATTCAAAAAAGGCTCAATGGATTGAAAACTGTGATTTTGTTTACAGCCGAGAATTTCGTATTGATGAAATTCCGTCTCAGGCAAGTCTTGTTTTCGAAGGGCTTGATACATATACAGAAATTTTCCTCAACGGCAGAAGCATAGGAAAAACAGACAATATGTTTATCTCTCATTCCTTCGATGTAAAGGAGCTTCTTTCAAAGGGCACAAATACCTTATCTGTTCATTTCCGCTCACCTGTAAAAGAGGTTGAGGGCTTGCCTCTTTTCAGCGGTGCTTTCACAAGAGAAAGAATGAGAACAAGAAGAATTCAGTGTACATACGGCTGGGACTGGGTTGAAAGATTTGTCACTATGGGCATATGGCGTGATGTATATATTGACACATCCGACGGCTTCCGTGTTAAAAATGTGTATATTTACACTGAAGCATTAAACGGTACATCTGCACAAATAGCTGTTGAGGCACAGTTTTCAGGCTTTGAAAACGGCGGTATTGCTGATGTAAAAATCATATCCCCCGACAAAAAAACAGTTTACAACAGAAAATTTTTCAGAAAAGAGGATTTCTTAAAAGAATATATAGATATTCCCGAGGCGAAGCTGTGGTATCCCACAGGCTATGGCGAACAGCCTCTTTATAAGCTTATAATTTCGGGAAAGGAATTTACCTTCGGAATTAGAAAGGTGGCGGTTCTGCAGCTTCCCGATAAAAAAGGAAGCGATTACCATAACAGATGTCTTAAAATCAAAAATTCCGTCAGCGGTGAAAGATATGACAAAAATGAAGAATTTTCAGGCTTTCAGCTTCTTATAAATGATGTTCCCATTATGTGCAAGGGAGCAAACTGGGTACCGTCAGAGCCTTTCCCCTCTTATGAAAGCAAGGAAAAAATAACCGAGCTTCTCACTCTTGCAAAAGAAGCCAATCTCAATATGCTTCGCATATGGGGCGGAGGGGTATTTGAGAAGCAGCATTTCTACAATGAATGTGACCGACTTGGTATTCTCGTAACACAGGATTTTCTTATGACTTGCGGTGACTATCCCGAGGAGGACGGATGTTTCATTGAGCAGATAAAAAAAGAAGCTGAATTTGCCGCATATGAGCTTCGTAATCACCCTTGTCTTATGTGGTGGTCGGGTGACAATGAAAATGCAGTTGACGGCTATGATACCGCAGAGAATTATCATGGCAGAACTGCAATTCACAAGGGTATTTATCCTGTTCTGAACCGACTTGATCCGAAAAGAAGGTTTTTCCTTTCTTCTCCTTGCGGCGGAACTCCCTATGCATCAAAGACAGCGGGAACTACACACAATACACAATATCTCGGCTGTTCCATATTCCCCTATATAATGAACGAGGATATGACAGATTATAAGGAGCATTTCTCTCAGTATCTTGCCAGATTTATTGCAGAGGAGCCCACAACGGGAGCGGTGTGTCTCCCCACACTTAAAAAATTTATGACAGAAGAAGACATATTCAGTTGCGATGAAATGTGGAATTGGCACACAAAGAGCAATCCTGCTCTTTCCTTTTCACTTTTTGATGTTCTTCTCAACTTCACAAAAAAGGTTCTGGGAGATTTCGCCGACGGTCACGACCGTTATTTCAAAATGAAGTATAACCAGTTTGAATGGATAAGAGTGTCAATGGAAAATATCCGCAGAAACCGAGGCTTTACAAACGGCATCATTTACTGGATGTGGAACGATTGCTGGCCTGCATCAAGCGGATGGGCATTTCTGGATTATTACTGTCTTCCCAAAGCATCCTTTTACAGTTTCAAACGGTGTGCAAAGGAGCTTTTATGCTCCATTGATAAAAAAGACGGATATGAAATATATCTTTGTAATGACGGTCTTTCTGAAAAAACTGTTGATGTCACCGTATCATATTTAAAGGACGGTCAAATATCCCCTGTAACAAAAATACAGAAAAAAATTGACGCTCACGCATCGAATATGATAACGACACTTCCCCTTAATACCCTTCCCCAAAATGCAGTCCTTTTATGTGATGTAAAATCCGGTGAAATAACTGACCGTGCTTTTTATAAAAACGGGGCTCTACCCATAGTCCCGTCGGATGCAGTAAAATTTACTGAACAGACCTCTGACACTGTCACGGTTTTTGCCTCTGAATATGTGCACGCCGTTGAGCTTGAGGGCGAATATATTTTCAGTGATAACTATTTTTCACTCTATCCCGAAGAAACACGGACTGTCACAATAAAAAAATCAATAAATGCTACAGATGAAAAAATAACCCTGTGCGGTTATACATTAAGTCTTTAAGAAAAAAACGCTTTGCTCTCAAGTCGGGCAAAGCGTTTTATTATTTATTGCGGTTTTTCGTTTATAAATACTCTGAAAAGAGGAAGGCAGGAGTTGAAGAACATTTTATATGCTTTACAATAATCCTCACTGAGCTGTGTTCTTTTACATCCGCCGCTTCTGCACATAGGATATGTCCTGCAGTTTTTACACCTTTCGGGAACTACAAGACTTTCCTTAATAAACTTAACGGCAATTTCACTTTTTTCCATCTGAGAAAAGTCTGTTTCAAGAATGTTTCCCAGATAATACTCATCGGTACAATAAAAATCACAGGGATAGATATTTCCGTTTGCTTCACTGACAAACTGATGGGAGCAGTGACCTTTTATTCCGCACTGCTCCGTAGGCTGACCGAGATAGAGCCTTACCCAGTTATCGAACTGACGGATGCTTATATATTCATGGCGGACATAGTCCTTGACATAAAGATTAAAGACCTTTATGAGAAAATCCCCGTATTGCTCGGCTGTCATATAAAGCTCACTTTTTTCGGTTGAGCCGAAGGGACGAAGACAGGGTATAAACTGAAGATAACGAAAGCCCTGTGAACGAAAAAATTTATATATCCTTTCACTGTTTTCCGCACAATAGCCTGTAAGAACCGTGAGAATATTGAATTCAACATTATTTTTCTTAAGAAGCCGGGCGGCTTTCAGTATTGTGTAAAAGGAATTCTGTCCGGAAGGCTTTTTTCTGAAAAGATTGCCCTCATAATCACCGTCAAGACTGAGCCCCACAAGAAAACGGTTTTCTCTGAAAAACTCTGCCCATTCACTGTCAATTACGGTACCGTTGGTCTGCATACCGTAGAATACGGGACTTTTTTTATTATTCTGCTTATTTACCGTTTCGACAAAAAATCTGAAAAAGTCAAGACCTGCAAGGGTTGGCTCCCCTCCCTGAAATGCAAAGGCAACGCTTTGCCCGTCGGCATATGCCAAAGCCTTTCCTATAAGCACCGATGCGGTTTCTTTTTCCATAATACCGAAACGAAGATGCTCACGGTGTTCGGAAACATCCCTGTAAAAGCAATATTCACAGGAAAGATTGCAAAGAGATGATGCAGGCTTTATCATTAATGAAAGAGGCGGCAAGGCATTTTCCTCCAATAAAATTTATTCAATGATACCTCTGCGGTTTTCCTTGAAGTCCTCTGCTATTTCATGAAGCTTCTCCCTGAACTGATTTGAAATTTCGGGATATACGGGAGTTCTGTTATAGTTTTCGGCATAGTCATCATTTAATATATGAAGCCAGTTCTTACGGTTTTTATCCCAGAAGGCAGAGTTATCGTTCTGTATTTTTTCAAAATATTTAAAAGAAATGTAATCCTCATCAAGTATTTCATAGGTATAGTCAGGATAAAGGGCCTTTACTTCTTCAGAGGGCACGGCATACTGAACAGCCTTTATTACCTCTCGCTTCATATGAAGAATGGGATGCTCCTCGGTATGAATGACCTTATCATCCTTTATAAGCTCAGCCATTGAAATACCGTCTATCACACGGTCGAAGGGCAGATAGCACTCTTCCCCGCCGTTACCTGTAATTGAACAAAGCTCAACCAAAGTGGGATAGAGGTCAACAAGCACTGCCGAGCTTTCTCTTTCGGTTTTCTTTTCACCGAGAGCACCGCCGTCATTATCCCAGCGTATCATAAAGGGCACCTTCTGTCCTCCCTCATAAGCGAGATACTTTCCGCCCCGAAGCTCTCCTACAGAACCCTCAAGGGCGGGGCCGTTGTCACTTGTAAATACTATGATCGTATCCTCAAGCACTCCCAGTTCTTCCATTTTATCGAAAAGAATTCCGAGATAGTGGTCAAATTCCGTTATACAGTCTACGTATGTACCCATTCCGCTGGTGCCGTCAAAATCATCCCCCGCATAAACGGGACCGTGAGGCCACGGCGATGTATAATAGGCGAAGAAGGGCTCATCATTTTCTGCCTTTTCGGTTATCCACGCAGTTATTTCATCGTGAATCCATTTTGTTGCATTGCTCTGATCCTTGAGCTCGTCTGTTCCGTGGACAATTTCCCACTCTCCGTTTTCCTCCGCAACATGATAAAAGGGCTTCATATCATTTACATGGTGGCTTCCGTAGAAATAGTCAAAACCTTGATTTGTGGGAAGATATTCGCCGTAATCACCGAGATGCCATTTTCCGAAGCAGGCTGTTGCATAGCCTGCTGCCTTGAAGGTCTCGGCAACGGTAATTTCGTCTCCCAGCATTCCGTCAGCATTGTTGCCCATTTCTATTGAATTGAAAATTCTCGTCTGGGCAAAGGGAGAAAGTGTCTGAACAGTGGGGTAAATAACATTATCCGCATAGCCTCTGTAGGGGTATCTTCCTGTCAGAGCGGCAAAGCGTGCAGGTGAGCATACGGAATAAGCAGAATAGAAATTTGTAAAATTAAGCCCGTTTTCACCTATTGAATCAATATTGGGAGTTTCATATATTGCTCCGTTGAGGGAAACATCTCCCCAACCCAAGTCGTCCATCATTATAACAAGGACATTTGGAGACTCGTCAGCTTCCTTTTTATCAACCCCCGAAAGATATTTATCGTGACCTTCCCAGAGTCTCTCGGTATTAGGGACAGAACGCATATTCATCGTAAGAACATATAATACACTGCTGCCGAGAAGAAAAAGGCACATAAATGAGCACACGGCAAGCTTTGCACCTGTTTTCCGAAATGTATGCTTTGCGGCAAAAAACAGTGCGAGAAGTGATATTATCCACGGTGAAGCAAGAAGCATATTACCGAGAATTCTTGTAAAAACATTCCCCTCGCCCGTAAAAAGAGGATTGTCGGCGGAGGAATAGCCGGCAAGCCCCGAGGTAAATGCACCGAAGCCTGCATCTGCACCGAAAATTATATAATAAAGCATTATTCCTGCACCTGAAAGAGCGTAAGCCAGAAGCATAGGGAAATATACCCTTTTTTTGATTATAAGGCTGAGTGTTATTACTGCCGCCATAATGCAGTTGAAAGCCACACTCACAACCGCAACTATATTAAGACGAAGAATAAGAAGTGCCGCCGCAAGACCTATTCCCACAGCCATCAGAATAAGCGGAAAAGCTTTTTTGCCGAAATCAATATTAACTTCTCTTTTCATCACAATTCCTCCGATTTCTCATATATATTAATTATATTATACTGTCCGAAAAATTGTCAAGGCACAGAAAACAGTATTGTTTACATACGCATAAAAATGTGTTATAATTTATTTATTACAATAAGGAGGAGCTTATGGCCTGGTATAACGAAGCGGTATTCTATCATATCTATCCGCTGGGA
The DNA here is from genome assembly GCA_045590915.1 of Acutalibacteraceae bacterium. GTDB lineage: Bacteria > Bacillota > Clostridia > Oscillospirales > Acutalibacteraceae > RUG806. The sequence continues at coordinate 7,093 of JAZNRX010000011.1, forward strand.
ATGACAAATGCCCCTAAAATAAACGAATATAAGGAGCCTGAAAAAAGGCTTTTATCACTTTTTCCTTTCATTGAAAAAATCAAAACAGCAGGCTTTAATGCAGTTTATATAGGGCCCTTGTTTCAGTCTGTAGGACACGGCTATGAAACAACAGATTATAAGCTTCTTGATTCAAGACTGGGCACAAATGAGGATCTGAAGAGCTTTGTTTCTCATTGCCACCAAAACGGCATCAGGGTTATTTTTGACGGTGTTTTCAATCATACGGGCAGAGACTTCTTTGCCTTTTGCGACATAAAGGAAAACAGAGAAAATTCACGGTACAAAAACTGGTACAACATTAATTTTGGGGGAAACAACTCCTATAATGACGGATTTTCCTATGAAAACTGGGGCGGTTATGATTTACTTGTAAAGCTCAACCAGAAAAATTCTGAGGTTTCGGATTATATTTCAGAGGTTATACGCTTCTGGGTAACTGAATTTGATGTTGACGGTATAAGGCTTGATGCGGCAGATGTGCTTGATTTTGATTTTATGAGGAAACTGAGAATTACCGCCGGGGAGGTAAAACCTGATTTCTGGCTTATGGGTGAAGTTATCCACGGGGATTATAACCGCTGGGCAAATGAAAACACACTTCATTCCGTTACTAACTATCATCTTCACAAGGCATTATATTCGGGACACAACGACCGGAATTATTTTGAAATTGCCCACACGGTAAAAAGACTTCAGGATATGAATAAGAATATGAGTCTTTATAACTTTACCGATAATCACGATGTGGAAAGAATATATACAAAGCTTACAAACAAACAGCATTTCACCCCCGCACATATACTGCTGTACACACTTCCCGGCGTCCCGTCTGTATATTACGGCTCGGAGCTTGGAATTGAGGGCAGAAAGGAAAGACATTCCGACGACTCTCTGAGACCTGCAATAAGCCTTGAGAAATATGAAGAATTACAGAAAAACAATCCCTTTTATGAGCTGATATGTGCCTTGGGAAAAATAAGAAATGAGGAAAAGGCTTTTTCCTACGGTGAATATAAGGAGCTTGTTCTGACAAACAGACAATATGCTTTTTCAAGAAAAACACCGAATTATTCTGTTATTGTTACAGTAAACAATGATGACAATAATGCTGTTCTTTCAATTCCCGCTGATGTTGACGGCACATTCAAGGGGGCATTATGGGGAGGAACGGCTGACGCAGTAAACGGACGGCTGAATGTTACAATAAAAGGAAATTCAGGCGAAATATGGATTCCCGAAAATAAGAACAGCACTGAATTTATTCCTGTTAAGACTGAAATCCCCTCACCTGTTCCCTCTCCCGCTCCTGTTCCCTCTCCTACACCCACATCCGCTCCATCCGAACAAAATAAACCGGAAAAAGCAAAAGAAAATGTAAACAAGGAAGTCGAAAGGGATATTTCAACTCTTGCAGTTCCCGATAAACCTTATGAAGAAATGACTGTTGAGGAATTACAGGCGCTTATTCTTCAGAAGCTCGCAAAAAACGGCCCTGTCACAGAAAGAATGAAAAAGGATGTTACTGATAACATCTGGCATAATTCCCTTGTGAACTGGGCAAAAAGCTTCTGATAGAATATTGCATTTTATAAGCATTTATGGTATTTTTTAATTAGAAAACAAATAGAAGGTGTTAATTATGAAGGATATTAAAGCGGCAATTTACGGAGCAGGCTCTCTCGGTACAGTACTGGGAGCTTATATTACCAAAAACGGCGGGAAAATTGACCTTATCAACAGAAACAAGGCACACGTTGCAGCTCTCAATGAAAAGGGAGCAAAAATCACGGGTACGGTTGAAATGACAGTTCCAGTAAAAGCTTTCACACCCGATGAAATGACTGAAAAATATGATGTTATTTTCCTTATGACAAAGCAGCTCTTCAACAAAGAGGTTGTTACAATGCTCAAGGATTTTCTCACCGAGGACGGTGTTATCGTAACACTTCAGAACGGTATTCCCGAACCCGAAATTGCTGAAATTGTCGGTGCATCGCATACAATGGGATGCACGGTTGAATGGGGTGCAGAGCTTACAGAAGCAGGTGTATGCAGACTTACCTCCGAGCCTGACAGCTTATCCTTCCATATGGGAAAAATGGACGGCATTACAGATGCACAGTTCAATATGGTAAAGGGTATTCTTGAGCTTATGTGTCCCGTGCACGAGGAAACAAATCTTCTGGGCGCCCGTTGGTCAAAGCTTCTCATTAATGCAACATTTTCGGGACTGGGCACCGTTGTGGGCGGCTGCTTCGGTGATGTTTCGGAAAACAAGGCTGCACAGAAGGTGGCAATCCTCTGTATGAAGGAATGTATTGATGTCGGCCATGCCGCAGGGGCAACCTTTGCTCCCGTTCAGGGTAAAAACATCACAAAGCTTTTCTACTATAAGGGTGCAATAAAGAGAGCATTCTCACAGCTTCTTCTCCCCATTGCCATGAAAAAGCACAGAGATATAGTTCCTTCAATGCTTCAGGACATCAGAAACGGCAAGCCCTGTGAGGTTGATGCCATTAACGGTGTTGTCTGTGAATGGGGCAGAAAATGCGGAATTCCCACTCCCATCAATGATAAAATTGTTGAGGTCATAAAAATGGAGCAGGAGGGCAAAATCAAGTGCATTCCCTCCAACATCGTTTATTTTAACGACCTTCTTTAATAAGAATCACACACATAAAAATTGTAAGTCGGATCGTAGCCATGTCGTTCTGTGGGCCAAGGAGTTGAGTTGCCAATTTGTC
>JAZNRX010000012.1:0-6981 GCA_045590915.1 Acutalibacteraceae bacterium
CGCTTGGCCTCCGACTTAAAAAAATACTTTTATAAGGTGATTTTGTTATGTTTTCACAAATTATTGCTGTTATGATGTGTATAATTTCATTGTTACCCGCTCCGCTTTCTCAGCTTTTTTCTGAGGTTACTCTCAAGTATGAGCTTTCTCAGGGTAATTATGAGAGTCCGTATATTATCCGTCCTCTTGCTGACATAACCGTAAACGGTATCTCTGTCGATGAATATGTTATTGTAACTCCGGACACAACTGAAGGAAGTCTTTATTTTAATGCTGCCGAGACATTGAATAAGGAATTTCATAAGGCTTGCGGAAAGGATATTGCAGTTGTAGAGAATTCTTACGATAAAGCATTTGTAATCAATGAAAATCTTTCTGATGCAGATATTTTCAGTATCAAGGTTGAAAACGGCGTTGTTTATATTACAGGAAGCTCTGATATCGGTATTTCAAGAGGAATTTCCTCTTTTGCTGATGAAGTGCTTCTTACTTCTGACGGATGCTTTGATTTCAGTGACGGTTATGAATATAATAAGACATTTACCGATTATGTAACCTATGAGACATTTGGTGCAGTCGGAGACGGAAAAACTGATGATTTTGATGCGATAGTCAAAACTCATGAGTTCGCCAATTCAAACGGCTTAAGTGTATTTGCTGACGAAACAGCCGTATACTATATCGGCGGAGCAAATAAAACTGCTGTCATCAAAACAAACACTGATTGGTCAACAGCCCGATTTATTATTGACGATACTGATGTTGAGGACAGAAATGCATGGTTGTTTAATGTAGCACCATCTCAAAGCTCAAAAAATATAACCGATAAGGTTGCACCGCTTTCAATGGATGCTGAAAATATCGGCACAACGCTTAAAAGCAAGAGTCTTGTAGTTCTCACCGATTCCAATGTCAAGCGTTACATCCGTAAAGGTGCAAATCAGAATTCAGGTAGCAATCAGACTGATGTGATTCTTGTTGACGAAAACGGCAATATATCTCCTGATACACCTCTTATATGGGATTTTAATACGATTACATCTGCTACTGCTTACCCGATTGACAGTGAAACATTGACCATAAAAGGCGGCAGATTTACAACAATAGCCAATAATGCACCTTCTGAATATACATATTATACAAGAGGCATTGTAATTAAGCGTTCAAATACTGTAGTTGACGGGCTTTATCATGATATAGTCAATGAAGGGGATAACGGTGCTCCGTATTCTGCTTTCTGCAGTATTTCATACTGTGCTGATGTGACTGTTAAAAACTGTACATTTACAGGACATAAAAAATATAACACTATCGGCTCTGCAGGAACTTCTGTTTCAATGGGTACATATGATATCGGCGGTACAATGGCAGTTAATGCTAAATTTATTAACTGTAACCAGACAAATGATATTACAGATGGTGATTACTGGGGAATTGCAGGCTCCAACTATTGCAAGAATCTAACATATGACGGTTGTGTTTTCTCTCGTTTTGATGCACATCAGGGAGTTCTTAATGCAACAATCAAAAATTCCGTTCTTGGTCACCACGGCATAAAGCTCATCGGCAGCGGTACTGCTCTTATTGAAAATACAACAGTGTTATCCGCAAGCTTTGTTGACCTTCGAGCCGACTACGGTTCAACATGGAACGGCGATGTTATCATCCGTAACTGTAAATTCTATCCGACTGATGTTTCTAATAATATTATCAATGCCGAAAACACTGAGGATCATAATTTCGGATATACCTGTTATTTGCCGAAGAATATTGAAATTGACGGACTGTTTATGCATAGCGTTGGTGTAAATTATCTTTTCAATGTGGTAAATTCCAATCATTTGTTACCTACATATGAAGCTCAATATCCTGTTGTCACTCCTGAGAATATATCAGTAAAGAATTTCAGCAGTCTTGATGTCGGTGTGCTTCATACATCATTGAATATGGTGATGTTTGATTTCGAAATATTGGCATAAATTAATAAGCAGCTCTGATCTTATCAATCGGAGTTGCTTATTCTGTTTATATCATAAATGTAGCTTATCGCTTGTGCTCATTAAGATATTTTTATTAAAGTAAAATTTGGGAGAAGCATATATGAATAATCTTGTTATCAGAGAAAATGAATTGCTCTATATGAGATATACAGAGCTTATAAGAATTACGGCTTGCGGTAATAATGCCATTCGTTTTCAGGCATTTCCCGATTGTCAGGTTGTCGATGAAAACTATACTCTTATGCCGCAGAACAGCTCTGTCGTTATTGAGGAGTATGATAATTATGTTACGCTTGAAACAGGCATTGCAAAGGTTAAATTAGATGCTGACGGAAAGCTAACTTTTTATGGCCGCGAAAAGAAAATTCTTGAAGAGAAACCCGAATTGACTTTTCATAGTAATTATCGCCATTTTGACAACAAAGGAAGCGGACTCTGGTCAGCAAGAGTAATGTTTGAGCCTGATAAAAATGAGCATTTTTACGGTCTCGGACACAGTTGGGATAATGAATTTGACCTTAAAGGTTCATCAGTTGATATAAGAAATGTTAATGCAAAATGTACTATACCGTATGTGTATTCTTCTCTCGGATACGGCTTTTTGTGGAATAACCCCTCAACAGGTCTTTGCGAATTGTCAAATAACCGTACTCGATGGAGTTGTGATTGCTGCAGATTTATGGATTTTGTTGTTATTGTCGGCAATCCGAAGGAAGTTTGTACTACACTCGCAGACCTGACCGGATATGCTCCTCAAATGCCTGAATGGGCAACAGGCTTCTGGCAGTGCAGGCTTCGTTATGAAACTCAGGAGGAGCTTCTGTGTGTAGCGAGAAAATATAAAGAACTCGGAATTCCGCTTTCTGTAATCATAGCCGATTATTTTCATTGGACTGAGCAAGGTGATTATAAATTTGATCCGAAATACTGGCCCGATGTCAAGGCTATGACTGATGAATTACACAGTATGGGAACTAAATTGGCAGTTTCAGTATGGCCTACAATTAATAATGCCAGTGAAAATTATTGTCATATGAGAAACAATAATATGCTTATGCGGACAACGCGGGGGCCCGACAGAGTTTTTGATTTTTACGGTTGGCAGAATGAAATTGATGTAACAAATCCTGCCACAAGGGATTATGTCTGGAAAAAGCTCAAAGAAAACTATATTGATAACGGTGTTGATGCACTTTGGTTTGATGAAGCAGAGCCTGAAATTCATCCCGAAAATTTTGATAATCTTATATGGTATAAGGGCAGAGGAGATATGGTTGCACTTTTATATCCATATTATTATTCAAAAATGGCATATGATGGGTTTAAATCAATTGGCAGAGATGACATAATTACGCTTACACGCTGTGCTTATCTCGGAAGTCAGAAATTCGGTTCACTTGTTTGGTCAGGAGACATTGAATCGACCTTTGAAAGTCTTGCCTGTCAGGTAAAGGCAGGTCTTAATATGTCCATGTGCGGTATTCCTTGGTGGAATACCGATATCGGCGGATTTTACGGTGCTGATATAAGAAGTGATTATTTTAAGGAATTGATTGTTCGTTGGTTCCAATTCGGCGTGTTCAGTCCTGTTATGCGTCTGCACGGTTCAAGAATAAGACATTTTGAACCAACGCCTGGGCTCATTGAGCCAAGCGGTGATCCCAATGAAATTTGGTGCTTCGGAGAAGAAAACTTCGAAATACTCAAAGAACTGATTTTCATCCGTGAAAAATTAAGGTCATACATCAAAGCTCAGATGGATATAGCCTCTAAAAAAGGCTATCCTGTTATGCGACCTATGTTTTTTGATTTCCCCGAGGATGAAATATGTTATACACTTGACAGCCAGTATATGTTCGGTGAGAATATTATATTTGCGCCTATAGTGCAAAGGGGACAGACGTTAAAATCAGTTTATATTCCCGAGGGTGAATGGATTCTTACTAAAGATAAAAAAATCTACACCAAGGGCACTTATCAGATTAATGCTGATATCAATGAGTTTATTGCATTTGTAAAGAATGGATCAGATGTGATTACATGCTTTTAATTGAAAAATTTTTTAGAGCGGTATATTATGAAGGATAAAAATATAAAATTTTTGTTGGGAATTGACGGCGGAGGCACAAAAACTGAGTTTTTGCTGACAGATTTATATGGAAGTGAAGTCAGAAGATGTATTTTGGGCAGTTCTAACCCTGTTAATATAGGGATGGAGAATACCATAAAAGTTTTGCGTGACGGAATTGAAAAAACATGTGAAGGAATTGACTGTAACCGTATTGCTGTTTGTGCCGGACTTGCAGGAGCAGGTACGGGGAAAAATTATCAGCACATAAATAATTTTTTATCAGAATTGGGCTTTGGTAAGTTTTCCTGTTCAAGTGACACTGCTCTTGCAATCGAGCTTGCACTAAATGATTCTGACGGTACGGTTATCATTATGGGTACAGGAATTGTTGCACTGTCTCGAAAATCTGAATATATACACCGTATAGGCGGGTGGGGATATATGATTGATGACGGAGGAAGCGGATATTGCCTCGGTTCAGCGGCACTTAATGCGGCTTTCAAATTTGTTGATGGCAGAGGCGGAAGCAGAACTATTGCAGAAATCATTGAAAAGAAGCTCAACAAGTCACTTTCTGAAGCTGTATCCGATATATATAAATACGGTCCGTCTTATGTTGCATCATTTTCTTCAGCTGTTTTTGAAGCATATGAGTCAGGCGATACCACAGCTCACTGTATAATTGATGAAAATGCAAAAGCAGTTGCGGAAATTATAAATACTGCATTGGAATACGATGAAAACAATAAAGTTATAATTTGTGGCGGACTGTGTAAACAGAAGGATATTCTTTATCCCTTTATAAAAAAACACATTAAGCTCAATGCCGATATTATTTTTAACGATGAGCCTATGGTAAACGGTGCAATTTCGCTTGCTAAAAAGCTTACGGGTGAAGGATTATGATAAATACAGAAAAGAGAAATGCGGATACATATAATATTGATAAGATGAACACCGATGAAATTCTACGAATTATCAATATTGAAAATGCAAAAGTTACTTCTGCTGTGGAGAAAGCTCTTCCGGAAATTGCAATTGTTTGTGATGCCGTAGCTGATGCAATAAAATCCGGCGGCAGAGTTTTTTATATCGGAAGCGGAACATCCGGAAGGCTTGCTGTTTGTGATGCCGCAGAATGTCCCCCAACCTTTGGAGTTTCTTATGATTTGTTTAACGGTATAATTGCAGGCGGGGAAAACTCAATGTTTAAGGCCGCTGAAAATGCAGAAGATAATCAGTTGAAGGGTATTGAAGATCTCAAATGCAGAGATTTCAGCAATAAAGATATTCTGATCGGTATTTCCGCATCCGGATCTGCACAATATGTAATTTCAGCTGTCAGTTATGCAAAAAGCATTGGTGCCAAAGCATTTTCAATTACAAACAATTTTGATACTGAACTGGGCAGGATTTCTGATATTGATATATGTGCCGATACCGGTCCTGAGGTAATTACAGGTTCTACAAGAATGAAAGCAGGTACTGCTCAGAAAATCATTCTCAATATGATTTCTACAGCTTCAATGGTTAAGTGCGGTTATGTTTATGAAAATCTTATGATAAACCTTAAGCCTACCAATAAGAAGCTAAGAAACAGAATGATTGGCATTGTCTGTGAAATTCTTTCCTGCTCTCCAATTATAGCAGAAGACTTATTAAACAATGCTGATTGGGATATCAGGTCTGCTGTGAATTTAGGTCAAGTCTGATGTAATGGAATTGATGAGGTGAAATATATGGTAATTCTGATTTTCGGCGCATCTCACACAGGAAAAACCGTCCTTGCTCAAAGACTTTTGGAAAAATATAAATATCCTTATTTGTCAATAGATCATCTTAAAATGGGTTTGATCCGAAGCGGAAATACATCTCTGACTCCGTTAAGTGACGATGATGCCCTAACAGCTTATTTATGGCCGATTGTGAGAGAAATCATTAAAACAGCTATTGAAAATAATCAGAATTTAATAGTTGAAGGTTGTTATATTCCATTTGATTGGAAGAATGATTTTGAAAAGGAATATTCTGATAATATTAAGTATTATTGTCTTATAATGAGCGAGAATTATATACGAAACCACTTTGATGAAATAATGTTTAATGCCAATATTATTGAAAGTCGTATTGATGATACATATTGTACTGCAGAAAATCTTATTAAGGATAATCAAAGGGTTTATAAGCTTGCGCAAAAATATGATCTACAGTATATTTTTGTTGACGAAAAATATGAAATTAATCTTTAGTTTAAGGAGCTTTTACTATGGCAAAAAATGAACGGTTTAAAAAGATATATTCACAGGGCACTTTGAATGTGACTGAAATATGGGTTGACAAAGAAACAGGGGTAAATTACATATTTCATCAGAGCGGATATTGCGGAGGTATGACACCTTTATTGGACAGTGAAGGTAAGCCCGTAATTTCAACAATTATAAACTGATAAGAATTCTTTATTCAAACAAAGAAAATTTGTAACAATATATAAATTTATAATTCTACGAAGCGTAGGTTGTGTTTTGTGTTTAAGAAATGTATGATTATTCTGTAAGGAGAGATGCTTATGGATAATTATGTAACAGGTGCTACTATCAGAGCGTTGAGAGAAGCAAAAGGGATAACACAAACAGCGCTTGCAGAAATAATCGGTGTTAGCTGTAAAACTATTTCAAAGTGGGAAACTGCAAAGGGACTTCCTGATATAACATTGATAGAACCTCTTGCTAAAGCTCTCGGAGTTTCCGTTTTGGAGCTTATGTCAGGTGAAAAAGTTATTAATCAAAATGTTTCATCGAATATGCTTCGGTCGGTGTTCTATGTTTGTCCGTTGTGCGGAAATATTATAAGAACAACAGGTGAAACGCTTGTAAGCTGTTGCGGAATAACACTCCCGAAGCTTGAAGCCGA
>JAZNRX010000013.1:0-14439 GCA_045590915.1 Acutalibacteraceae bacterium
TACAATCTATGAAAAGACAGATAAGCTTGGCGGTGTATTTATTGCAGCTGCTTCTCCCTCCTTCAAGGAAAAGGACCGTGACCTTATAGCATGGTACAGAAGAGAAATTACAAAGTATCCCATTGAGGTCAAGTTTAATACAGAGGTAAAGAATGTTGAAGCTCTCGGTGCAGATGAAGTAATCGTTGCTACAGGCTCTGTAGCAAACAAGATTCCCGTTCCCGGTGCCGATAAGGCAGTTGAAGCAGTTGAATATCTTCTCGGTGAAAAGGCTGTCGGAGAAAATGTTGTTATCGTCGGCGGCGGTCTCACAGGCTGTGAAATTGCTTATGACCTGTTCTTACAGGGCAAGAAGCCTGTTATCGTTGAAATGCTTGATGATCTTATCACAACTCCCGGTGTTGCACTTGCAAACACAAGCTATCTCCGTGATTGCTTCAAGACAAACAATGTTCCTGTTTATCTTGAAACAAAGACAACTGAAATCCGTGATGACGGCGTAACAGTTATGGATAAAAACGGCAAGAAGACAGACATTCCCTGTGATAGTGTAATTCTTTCCGTTGGCTATAAGCCCGCTCCCGTTGCTCCCAAGAGCAAGAAGGTACACGTAATCGGTGATGCCTCCAAGGTCGGAAATCTCCGTACTGTTATCTGGCAGGCATGGGATGTTGCAATGAAGCTCTGATAAAATAAATCAGTCCCGTATCCTCAGGATGCGGGACTGCGTTTTAAGGAAAGAAAAATGAAAAATATAAAAGAGATTAGAGAGTTTTTTGAGAATGACCGTTTCGCAACAAAAAACGGAATGTATATTGAACAGGTCGGGGAAAAATATGCAAAATGTGCATTGAAAATTACCGATGACCATATGAATGCTGTAGGCGTGCTTATGGGTGGGGTTCCGTATACCTTAGCGGATTTTGCCTTTGCTGTTGCCGCAAACCACGAAAAATCGGGGACGGTTTCCCTTAACACAAGCATAACATATCTCTCACAGCCGAAAGGAAAAACTCTTTTCGCTGAAGCAGAATGCGAAAAAGACGGAAGAACCACTTGTTATTATACAATTAAGCTTTATGATGAATTTGATACAAAAGTAGCAAATGCCGTAACAACAGGCTTTCATTTGCCTGAAAAATAATTTCAGATAAATTAACAAAGGACAGTCCTCTGTTTCCGTTCGGAAAAAGGACTGTCCTTGTATTATTCGAATTATTACATTAAATCCTTCATTTTTGAAAGTCTTTCGAGGGCTTCATAGAGTGTTTCGTCCTTCTTTGCGAAGTGGAAACGGGCAAGATGGTTTACATCTTCCTTGAAGAAGCTTGAACCGGGAACGGCGGCAACACCAACCTTATATGCAAGCTTTTCGCAGAATTCAATATCTGTCATTCCTTTCTGGAATTCAGAAATATCAACCATCATAAAGTATGAGCCTTCAGGTTCGGAGAATTTCCAACCGAGATCACGAAGACCTCCAACGAAAATATCTCTCATATGAGTGTAGTGATCCTGAAGCTCTTTGTAATATGACATAGGAGCCTCAAGTCCTGCAACGATTGCCTCCTGCAAGGGAGAGGGGGCACAAACTGTAAGGAAATCGTGAATTTTCTTGCAACGGTTCATAAGCTCCTCGCAGGCAACGATATAACCCAGTCTCCAGCCTGTGATTGAATATGTCTTTGAAAGAGAAGAACAGCAGATTGTTCTTTCCCACATTCCGGGAAGAGATGCTATATATGTGTGCTTATGAGGCTCAAAAATGATGTGCTCATATACTTCATCTGTGATGATGATAACATCATATTTGATTGCAAGGTCTGCAATTATCTGTAACTCGTCCTTTGTGAAAACACGGCCTGAGGGGTTGGAAGGATTGCAAAGGAGCATAGCCTTTGTTTTGGGATCCTTGAATGCATCCTCAAGTCTGTCGGCATCAAATGTGAATGCAGGGGGATTGAGGGGAACAAAAATAGGCTCAATAGAGTTAAAAAGGCTTTGTGCGGCATAGTTTTCAAAATAAGGGGAGAATATAACTATTTTATCTCCGGGATTTGAAATAGCCATCATTGTAGCCATCATAGCTTCCGTGCTTCCGACTGTTCCGAGAACATTTTTGTCGGGATCAAGGTCAATGCCCATAAATGTACCGACCTTTTTAGCAACAGCGGCTCTGTAGTTATAAGCACCCCATGTGGGAGAATACTGGTGAGGGCCCTCTGAAGCAACTCTTGCGAGATTGTCCATAATAAACTTGGGCGGATCAAAATCAGGGAAGCCCTGTGAGAGATTTATTGCACCGCATTCCATAGAAATTCTTGTCATTCTGCGGATAACGGAATCGGAAAGATGTTCAATTTTTCTGTTTAATTCTTTCATTTTTTTATTTCTCCTTATGAGTTATAGCCCAATTCAAATGCCTTGAGGTTTACTTCAAGGAACTTTTCGGGAACAGTCTTTTTGATGGTGTCAATCCATACTTCATAGGGAATATCCCAATTTTTTGCAAGAACACCGATAAGCACAACATTTACAGCCTTCTGGTTTCCTGCCTCTTTTGCAAGAGTAAGTGCATCAACAACCGTAGTCTGAGCTTTATTGCAAAGCTCATTAGAAATATCAGAGGGATATTCTGCCGCACCGATAATAACAGGCATAGGATCAATTTCCTGTGCATTTACTATTATTTTACCGTCTTTTTTGAGATAGGGCAAGGCTCTTTTGGCTTCAAGAAGCTCAAATGCAAGAATGATATCTGCACCGCCCTTGTCAATAATGGGAGAGTGAACCTTGTCACCGTAGCGGACATATGTTACAACCGAGCCGCCGCGCTGACTCATTCCGTGAACCTCTGAAACCTTAACGTCATAGCCTTCACTTATAACTGCATTACCGAGGATTCTGCTTGCAAGAAGTGTACCCTGACCGCCGACACCGACGATCATTATGCTTTTTGTTTCCATTTAAGCCTCCTCCTTTTCTATAGCGTCAAAGGGACAGATGTTTATGCAAAGACCGCAGCCGTTACATTGTGTTGCATCTATAACGGGCTTGCCGTTCTTTACCGTGATTGCGGGACAGCCTGCCTTAAGGCACATCTTGCAGTTTCTGCATTTGTCTGTAATCACACATCTTCCGCTGTATTTTACTGTTTTAAGAAGTGCACAGGGACGCTGTGCTATGATAACCGAGGGCTCATCCTTTGCGGTTTCTTCCTTTACAATCTTTTCAAATTCTTTTACATCAAAGGGATCTGCGATTTTGACACTGTCAATCCCCACAGCCTTGCAGAGAAGTTCAAGGTCAACCTGCTTTGTGGCTTCGCCTCTGATAGTTTTTCCTGTTGTGGGGTTTTCCTGATGTCCTGTCATACCGGTGATAGAGTTATCAAGAATAATAACTGTGTTTGCACCCTTGTTGTAAACAATATCAATAAGTCCGGTAATACCCGAATGCATAAAGGTGGAGTCGCCGATAACCGAAACAAGCTTCTTGCCCCATTTCTCTCCTCTTGCTTTTGCCATACCGTGAGCGGCACTGACAGAAGCACCCATACAGATTGTTGTATCTATTGCATTGAGGGGAGCCGCCGCTCCGAGAGTATAACAGCCGATGTCACCTGATACCGTAAGTCCCAGCTTTTTAAGGACATAAAAGGTTCCTCTGTGAGGACAACCTGCACACATAACGGGAGGACGTACGGGAATAGGCTCGGGTTTTACTTCTTCAATTTCTTCTCCGAGAACAACTCTCTTTATGAGATTTACACTGTATTCACCTAAAAGAGTAAACACTTCCTTGCCTATAACCTCAATGCCGTTTACCTTGCAGTGTTCTTCAATAAAGGGATCAAGCTCTTCAATAACATAAACTTTTTCACATTTTGCGGCAAAATCCTTTATAAGCTTTACAGGCATGGGGAAGGACAAGCCGAGCTTAAGGAAGTTTGCATTATTTCCCAGTGCTTCCTTTGCATAGGAATATGTAATTCCGGATGTGATGATACCGATTTTTGCACCGTTATCTTCAACTGTATTAAGAGGAGTGCCTTCTGCATATTCCTCCAATGTTCTCATTCTGTTTTCGACATCAACGTGTCTCTTGATTGCGTTGCCGGGCATCATTACATATTTTGCAGGATTTTTTTCATAATCCTTCAATTCATCATTCTCTCTGTCGCAAAGCTCAACAAGGCTCTGTGAGTGGGAAACTCTTGTTGTGAGTCTGAGGAAAACGGGAGTGTCAAACTGCTCACTGAGAGAAAATGCAAGCTTTGTGAATTCCTTGCATTCTGCAGAGTCGGAAGGCTCAAGCATCATAATTTTTGCTGCCTTCGCATAGTGACGGGAATCCTGCTCATTCTGTGATGAGTGCATTCCGGGATCATCTGCGACGGCAATAACAAGACCGCCGTTGACACCTGTGTACGAGGCCGTAAAAACAGGGTCCGCCATAACATTGAGTCCCACGTGCTTACAGCAGGTCAAAGCTCTTGCACCTGCAATAGCTGCACCGATTGCTACTTCAGCACCAACCTTTTCATTGGGTGCCCATTCGCAATATATTTCGTCATATTTAACTGCATTTTCAGTGATTTCCGTGCTGGGTGTTCCGGGGTATGAGGAGACAACTCTCACACCGGCTTCATAACAGCCTCTTGCCACTGCTGCATTTCCAAGCATTAACTGTTTCATTTTTGTGTCCTTCTTTATTTGATTTCATTTTGTGCCGCAACGAGATTTTCACCCTGATATTTCTTTCTCAATGCAGGCTTTTCAATTTTGCCTGTGGGATTTCTGGGTACATCTGCAAATATAATTTTCTGAGGTCTTTTATATCTGGGAAGATCAAGACAAAAGTCATTGACATCCTCTTCGGTCAGAGTAAAGCCTTCTTTTATTTCAATTATGGCGGCGGCAATTTCACCAAGTCTTGCATGTGCAAGACCTATGACTGCTACATCCTTTATTGAATCATGGCGTCTTAAGAAGTCTTCAATCTGAACGGGATAAATATTCTCACCGCCTGATATAATAACATCCTTTTTTCTGTCAACAAGGAAGATAAATCCGTCCTCGTCGCACATTGCCATATCGCCCGTATAAAGCCATTCACCCTTAAGGATTTCTTCTGTTGCTTTTTCATCCTTATAATAGCACTTCATAACACCGGGTCCCTTGACTGCAAGCTCACCGACCTCACCCTGAGGAACCTCGTTGCCGTCAGCATCAGCAATTTTAACAGTCCAGCCAAAGCCGGCCTTTCCTATTGCTCCTACTTTATGTATATTTTCAACGCCGAGATGCACACAGCCGGGGCCTATTGATTCGCTGAGTCCGTAATTTGTATCATATTCGTGATTTGGAAATACAGACTTCCATCTCTTAATAAGCGAAGGGGGAACGGGCTGTGCACCGATGTGCATAAGTCTCCAGCGGGAAAGATCATACTGTGAAAGGTCAATTTCACCGCAATCTATTGCATCAAGTATGTCCTGTGCCCACGGAACGAGAAGCCACACTATTGAACATTTTTCTTCGCTTGCAGTATTTATTATCCATTCCGGCTTGATACCCTTGAGAATAACAGATTTTGCTCCCACAAGGAAGGAACCGAACCAGTGCATTTTTGCACCCGTATGATAAAGGGGCGGAATAAGAAGAAAAACATCGTCCTTTGTCTGTGAGTGATGAGCCTGTTCAGTCATACAAGAATGCATAAGAGCCTTGTGTGAATGGAGAATTGCTTTCGGGAAGCCTGTTGTTCCGGAGGAATAGTAGATTGCGGCATCATCCTCATCCCTCAGTTGAATTTTGGGAGATTTTGAGGAGCAGTAGGAGATAAGCTCGTCCAGACTGTCAGCAAAAGAGGGGCAGTCCTCTCCGCAGTAAAGCCACATTTTTACTCTGGGAACTCTGTGACAGATTTCTTCAATTCGTCCCGTAAATTCAGGACCGAAAACAATGAAATCAGCATCTGCCTTGTTGATACAGTATTTAATTTCTTCTGCGGTATATCTGTAATTAAGCGGTACAACGACGGCACCTGTTTTGAGTACACCGAAATAAACGGGAAGCCACTCAATGCAGTTCATCATTAAAACTGCAACCTTGTCCCCCTTCTTTATTCCTCTTGTCAGAAGAAGATTGGAAAATCTGTTTGCGGTTTTGTTGAATTCTCCCCATGTCATTTCACGGCGGTATGCCTGTGAAGGATCGGTAACAATAAGAGAATATTCCCGCCATGTCATTTTCGTTTTATTATCGAGCTTTGGGTTGATTTCAACCAATGCCGTATCGTTAGGATAAAAGTCTGCATTTTTCTGCAAAATTTCTGTAATAGGCATAAACGGAGATCCTTTCTGTCACATCAATAGAAATAATGCGGTGCTATATTTTAATTCGCATATTTTAATAATATAACATTTTTAACTATTTAAGTCAATATTCTAGATAATATATTTATTATAATAATTATGGAAAAGCAAGAAAAAGCTGTTGCGGTCTCAGCAGTTCGTTTTAAGTGATTTTTAAGTTCATTTTAATACACTCTTGATTGAGAAGGGCTTTTGTGTAATAATAATTACAGATTACGAAAAGCTGACGGTTCAAAGAAATGTGTTTTCGGAGGTTATATTATGCAGGTTCTTGTTGTTGAGGATGAAAAAAGGCTTGCCCAAGCTCTTGCTCATATTTTGCAGGAGCAGAAATATATGGTGGATATTGCTTTTGACGGCGAAGACGGCTTTGATTATGCAGTAAGCGGCATTTATGATGTGATAATTCTTGATATAATGCTTCCCAAAATGAACGGATATGAGGTGGCATCCCGTCTTCGCAAGGAAAAAATTGCAACACCTATACTTATGCTCACAGCCAAGGATCAGATTGCAGATAAGGTAAAAGGTCTTGATGCGGGGGCTGATGACTATATGACAAAGCCCTTTGCTCCCGAGGAGCTTCTTGCACGCGTAAGGGCACTGACACGAAGACAGGGTGAGGTTGTAATAGATGAACTCAGCTTTTCCGATGTAACTCTCAATCTTGCAACCTGTGACCTTTCATGCGGAACCAAAAGCGTTCATCTCAATTTCAAAGAATTTGAAATTATGAAAATACTTATGCAGAACTCGGGTATGGTTACAACCAAAGATGACCTTATAGTCAAGGTTTGGGGCTATGATTCCGATGCAGTGGATAACAATGTTGAGGTCTACATTTCGTTTCTGCGAAAAAAACTGGATTTTATTTCGGGGGGCATTGAAATTGTTTCGTTGAGAAAAATAGGCTATCGTCTTGAGGTGAAAAGCAATGCTTAAAAGGCTGAGACGGCGTTTTGTCGCTATTTCTATGAGCATAATATGCTGTGTGCTTGTTGTTTTTTATCTTTTTGCAAGTGCTGTGTTTTTTGTTTCAATGACCAAGGATATGAAATCCGTACTTCAGACCTATTCTGCGGCTTCCGATTATAATATACTTCCTCAGATAGGTGAAAGCGATGCTGATGATTCTCTTTTTGCACTTCATTCGGGAAATGTCTGTGTTGTAGATGTAAAGGAAAAGGGAAAATTCAACATACTTGATTTCAGCCGTGCCAATATGGATGAGTCAATTCTCTCAAGAGCCGTTCCCTATGTTTTGCAGCAAAAAGGGGAGTTCGGACACATAAACGGGCTCAATCTCTTTTATTATAAAACAAATCATATTTTCGGCAGTCGCATAGCCTTTGCCGATTCAATGCAATATTTTTCATACCTGAAGCTTATTCTTGTTGACGGTACAATAATGATTGTATTTGCATCCTTTTTTATCTGGTGTCTGATGCGTTTTCTTGCTCAGATGTGTCTCAAGCCTGTGGAAAAAGCATGGGAACAGCAGAAAAACTTTATAGCAGATGCTTCCCATGAATTGAAAACGCCGTTGACGGTCATTCTCACGAACAGCGGTATTCTGAAATCCCACAGAGAAGACAGTATAAACGACAGAATACAATGGGTTGACAGCACATTTGAAGTGGCTTCGCATATGAAAGAGCTTGTTGATAAGCTTCTGCTTCTTGCTCAGACGGAAAATATGAGCAGAAAAAATATGTTTTCCGATGTTGATTTATCGGAACTCTCAATGCAGATAGCCCTGCAGTATGAACCCGTTGCCTTTGAAAACGGCGTTATGCTTTATACGGATATTGATAAAAATATACATCTTGACGGTGACACGGTGGCTCTTAATCAGATAATTCATATTCTTCTTGATAATGCAATCAAGTATGCGGGACAAATGGGAGAGGTTACACTATCATTGAAAAAACGCCATTCCTATTCACTGAAAAGGAATACAGGCTATGTTTATCTTTCCACAAGAAACACAGGTGAGCCTATTCCCCAAGAGGATATGCCCCATTTGTTTGAACGCTTTTACCGCTCGGATAAGGCAAGAACCTCGGGAAGCGGATACGGCTTGGGACTTTCAATCTGTAAAAACCTTGCTTCGCTTCATAATGCAGATATTTCAGTATCAAGCGATGCACAGAAGGGAACTGTTTTTACGGTTAAATTCAGAATTCAATAAGTGAACATGAGAGGTCAGATGTCCGAAACGGCATCTGACCTCTTTGAATGTTATTTGCTTACGGGAACCTTTATTGTGAATGCTGTTCCTTTTCCGACAGTGCTTTCAACTGAAATGAGACAGCCTGTTATGCTTATGATCCTTTTAACAAGAGCAAGCCCCAAACCGTTACCGTCCGTGCCTCTTGATGTATCGCACTGATAGAATTTTTCGAAAATCATGTCAACCTGGTCTTCGGGAATTCCGCATCCGGTATCTTCTATCGTTACCTTGGCATACCGTTTGCTTTTTGATAGGGAAACATTGATTTTACCGCCTTTGACGGTGAATTTCAGTGCATTTGAAAAAAGATTGTTCCATACAATATTAAGAAGCTGTCTGTCAGAATATACAAACACATCTTCTTCAATATCTGTTTCGATTTCAATGCTCTTTTCTTCCCAGACATTTTCAAAATTTAACAGGCATTCACATAATTGCTCACACAGGTCATAGCTTTTCATTTCTGTGGGAATGTTCTGGTTTTCAAGCTGATTGAGCTTCAGAATATTTGTGATAAGCTCTGTCATTTTTTTTGACGATTCCTGAATGGCCTTTGCATATTCAATTCTTTTGTCACAGGGTAAATCATTTTCCTGTAGCATGGTTGAATAATTATTGATAACACTTATGGGTGTTTTTAATTCGTGGGAAATGTTGGACATCAATGAGACTTTAAGATTATTGACAGAGGATAATTCATCTGTCAATAGGTTTATGTTATTTACTATTGTACTGTATCGGGTTGTATAGTTTCTTCTTTTAAGTTTAGTGGAAAGATCCCCCTTTTTTATTCTCAGAAGTCCCTCATT
Source organism: Acutalibacteraceae bacterium (assembly GCA_045590915.1). Taxonomy (GTDB): domain Bacteria; phylum Bacillota; class Clostridia; order Oscillospirales; family Acutalibacteraceae; genus RUG806. The sequence continues at coordinate 9,422 of JAZNRX010000013.1, forward strand.
TATGTCGTTGACAGGCTTTTCGACTGTCAGACTTTTCCATATTGTTCCGATAAGACCGAATATTGCAGATACGAATATCAGATTGAGGAATGTATAGGGGGCAAATTGCTGTATATGAGTTGAGGGAAGCTCCACCGATTCAAGAAACAGTAAAAATGATATGGTTGTGGTTGAGCCCGATAACAGAAAGAAGCCGAGAAATGTTATGACAAAATTGAAAACAAGTCGTCTTTTAGATCTTTTTTTCATCCTTCAGCACCGCCTTATAGCCCAGTCCTCTGACAGTTACAATTTCAAATGCATCGCAGTCGGAAAGCTTTGCTCTGAGCTTTGTCATATAAACATCAACCGTACGTGTACCTGATTCAGTATCAGCCTCCCAGAATTCATTCATAAGCTGAGAACGGGTGAATGCTTTTTTTGGATAGGAAAGAAGCTTATAAAGAAGACTGAATTCCCTTGCTGTAAGCGATATTTCCTCACCGTTGAGATAGGCTGTATATTCATTAAGATTCATTGTAAAATTGCCGATGGTGAGAATTTTACTGTTATTTATACCGGATCTTCTTAAAATTGCACGAATTTTCAGAAGAAGCTCCTCAAGGTCAATAGGCTTTACCATATAATCGTCAATGCCTGCCTTGTAGCCCTTTTCTTTGGAGGCAAAATCATCTCTTGCCGTAACAAAAAGGATGGGGATGCTTTCGTTTTGTTTTCTGACATTACCGGCGAATTCAAATCCGTCAACACCGGGCATCATTATGTCTGAAATAATAATATCAAAAACAGTTTCATAAAGAGCAATATAGGCATCCTCTGCATTCAGACAACCCACAGTCTGATAACCGTTTTGAGACAGAAATGAACAAAAGGATTTGTTTAACGCCTTATCATCTTCAACTACAAGTATTTTAAACATCAGCATTCCTCCGAAAGAGTCTGTTTTTTCAGTATACAAAGTTATTATACCATACTATTGTTAAAAAAATGTTATTATTACAGCAAAAAATGCTGTCGGAATTATTTTTCCGACAGCATTCTACTGTTAGATTGATTTGAGAAGAGCGGGAAGCTTTGTTATCGCAGGACCTATTCTCAGAATGATTTTGCAAAGACCGAGGAAGCTTGATTTGTCATCGTTAAGAATCATAAGAAGACCGTCAGCCATTTCAACTCCGAAAACGCCCATGCTCATGGCAATGAAGTTTCTTATGGGGATCTGAGTTGCCATTGCGGCAATCATCTTTCCGTCACCGTTTGCATCGGAGCCCATCTTTGCCATTATGCCTTCAATGAGTCTGCAGAGTCTGCCGCCCCATTTTGTATGTCTTGCGTCATCAAGACAGCAGTATATATCAATGGGCTTTGTTGTATCTCTTTCAGATGAGGGAACAGGTCTTCCGAGCACTGCCTCAAACTGTGCGTCCGTGATAGCAGAAATGTCGGCGGTATAGTAAGCGGGAGCACTTGCTTTATAGTCGGGGATAACAGCAGTTGAGTCAGAGGTTACATTAACTGCCTTTGCGAGCTTAAGATCTCTTGAGGATGCACCTATGAGTATTGCAAATTCACCGCTTTCAACCTGGAATTCTCCTGAATAGACGTTGAAGAACGCGAAATCTCTCTTTGAAAGCTCAAAGCTAACCTCTTTTTCTTCTCCTGCTTCAAGGAAAATCTTCTTGAATGCCTTAAGCTCCTTTTCAGGACGGTAAATTGTTGAAACTCTGTCTGCAACATAAAGCTGTGCAACCTCTGCACCTGCAACATCACCGATATTCTTTACCTTGAAGGATACAGTGAGCGTATCGTTTTCGTTGATATTGTCAGCTGAGAGAACAAGGTCACTGTATTGGAATTCCGTATAGGAAAGACCGAAGCCGAAGGGGAAGAGAACTTCCTTCTTTGCGGTATCATAATAACGGTAACCGATATATACGGATTCTCTGTGTTCACTTGTAACAGGTCCGCCGGGATAAATGCCGTAGGTGGGATTGTCGGAATATGAGAGGGGATAGGTTTCGGAAGTCTTACCTGAGGGATTAACTTTACCTGTGAGAATGTTTGCAACTGCACTGCCTGTTGCCTGTCCGCCGAGACGGGAATCAAGAAGTGCCTTTACTTCATTAATCCAAGGAAGATTTATAACGGAGCCGCCGGCGAGAACAACTGCAGTGTTTGCATTTGCTGCAGCAATTCTGCTTACAAGAGCATTGTGAGAGGAGGGCATTTCAATATTTTCTCTGTCATAGCCTTCACCCTCGAATTCCTCTGTGAGACCGACAAAAACAAGGGCAACATCGGCATTCTTTGCGACCTTTTCAGCTTCTGCGAATAATGCTTCGTCTACGATATCCTTCTTCTTTTCATAGCCCTTTGCATATGTAACATTAACACCAAGCTTTCTGAGCTCTTCAAGAGCATTGTCAAGCTTTGTGGGGTTGATAACGGAGGAGCCTGCACCCTGATAGCGAGGTGCTTCGGCAAGCTCACCGATAACAGCAACCGTCTGACCTGACTTAAGAGGAAGAAGCTTGTCGTCGTTTTTGAGAAGAACCATTGAGCCCTCTGCAACCTTTCTTGCAACCTCGTGATGAGCATCAAATGAGAAATTGCAATCAGCCTTAAGTGCGGGCTTTGATTTAAGAATAAGGTCAACAACCGTATCAGCTCTTTCGTTGAGAACATCAACAGAAAGCTCGCCGTTGTTTACTGCTTCAATGATTTTCTTTGTGTTATATCCGCCCGAGGAAGGCATTTCAAGGTCAGTTCCGAAATTAAGTCCGGGAATTCTGTCAACTGATGAGCCCCAGTCTGTAACGATAAGGCCCTTGAAGCCCCATTCGTTTCGTAAAACCTTCTGCTGTAAATATTCATTCTGAGATGCATATTCACCGTTAATTCTGTTATAAGAGTTCATAATTGTCCAGGGCTGTGCTTCCTTGACGGCAATTTCAAAGGCAGTGAGATAAAGCTCTCTTAAAGCTCTTTCGTCAACAACCTCATCGACAATCATTCTGTAAGCCTCCTGTGAGTTACAGGCATAGTGCTTAAGAGATGTGCCTACTCCCTTTGACTGAACACCCTTAACAAGACCTGCAGCCATTTTACCTGCAAGAACGGGATCCTCAGAGAAATATTCAAAGTTTCTTCCGCAAGTGGGGGCACGCTTGATATTCATACCGGGGCCGAGGATAACGGAAACCTTTTCCTTTAAGCATTCGTCAGCAAGAGCCTTTCCCATATATTCGATAAGTTCCGGATCCCATGAGCAAGCTGTAGCCGATGCGGGAGGGAAACAGGTTGCGGGAACGGAATTTCCGAGGCCGATGCCTTCGGAAGCCTTTTTGTTTTCATTTTTCTTTCTGAGTCCGTGAGGGCCGTCTGTGATGTTGATGGAAGGAAGACCCAGCTCCTCGCAGCCTTGAGTGTGCCAATAGTCAAGACCTGAAACAAAAGCAGCCTTCTGCTCAAGTGACATTTTGTTTATAATTTCGGGGTGTTTCAAAGTGATTCTCCTCTCAGAATTAAACTATACAGATTTACTATACTATATTTTTACATAACAAGTCAACAATTTTTGCCAAAAGAAAAAACCGATGCACAAAAAATGCATCGGCAAGGCTTATCAGTTTATAAAAATGTCTGTTTCGATATATCTTATGCCCATATCGTAAAGCATTTTTGCATCCTCAAGCTCATTGACTGTCCAGAAGGAGCAACCTACGCCCGCATCAATAGCCAGCTGAATGGAGTCCTTGTCATTATCTTCAAAGTCGGGAGAAAGCCAGCATTCAGAATTGAGAGTGCTTACCATATCAATAATTTCGGGTGTTATTCTGTCGCAAAGATACCATAACTCAATGCCTTCGTTCATGGCATCAACAGTCTTCAACTGCTCAAAGTCAAAGCTTATGATTATTGCCTGCTTTTCCATGCCTCTTGCCTTAACGGCATCAACAACCTTATAAAGCATATCAAGGTTATCGCTCTTGATTTCAATCTGAGGACGGGTGGATGCGCCGACAAAAACATCAAGATATTCGTCAAGTGTGCAGATTCTCAGGTCTTCATATTCCCAGAAATTTGCTCCCCACTTATAAGAAAATGTTTTAAGCTCTTCAAGTGTATAGTCGGATATTTCACCGATTTCACAGAAAAGAGAGCCTGTGTCACTGTTGTGATTAAGCACCCATTCATTATCCTTTGTGAGTCTGATGTCGCATTCTGCTGTATAATAGCCGTATTCAACAGCCTTCTGATATGCGGGAAGTGAGTTTTCGGGAGCCTCTGCCCATACACCTCTGTGTGCAGTCAGATAAACGGGATCTTCCTCACTTCCTATTCCGTTTTCACTCAGAGAAATAAGCTCCTGAGGCTGATTGAACAGCTTTACCACGTGAATAAAGGGAAGGAAGGGGCAAAGATAGAGGGGAACCAGAAGAAGCGAAATGATTTTATTGAGAATAAACGGCATAATAATTACCTCGCGTTTTTTTCTTGATTATAACAATTAACAGATGGTATGTCAACAATATGCGTATTTTTTGATAAAATTCAATTAGTTAATTGACTTATTGAAAACTATGTGATAAACTATAAAAAAATGTTATCGGAGGATATATATAATGAAAATTCAGACAATTGAAACAAAGAACCTTTGCGAAAGTGCAAAGAACGGCGGCTGCGGCGAATGCCAGACATCCTGTCAGTCTGCTTGCAAGACAAGCTGCGGTATCGCAAATCAGCAGTGCGAAAACAAGGTTGAAGAATAATTAAAGATAACAAAATTTTGCCGCCTGCTTGGCGGCATTTTTTGTGAACGGAGAAAAGATGATACATTCATATAAACTCGGCGGAATGAATATTGTTCTCGATATATGCTCAGGCTCGGTTCACGTTGTGGACGATGTTGCCTTTGATATTATCAATATGTATGAAAAAAGCACCGCAGAGGAAATATCAGGTACAATACTTGCAAGGTATTCCTATAATCCGGAGGTTACCCCCGAGGAAATTGC
>JAZNRX010000014.1:0-13395 GCA_045590915.1 Acutalibacteraceae bacterium
TATAATACCTTTTGTACACAAGAAATGCGGATGTAGGTCATCTGGTAGAGCGCCACCTTGCCAAGGTGGAGGTAGCGAGTTCGAGCCTCGTCATCCGCTCCAAAAAAAGACAGTCTTCGGACTGTCTTTTTTTATCCAATCCGAAGGATTGGTATTTAATTGCCGTAAGTTGTATGTAATCACGCGAAGCGTGTATGGTGTCACCTTGGTGTATGCTATCTTCGGATTTAATAAAAAATCTCGTTCCGAAGAACGAGATTTTTTGGTACGAGTGACAATAACGGATTTGCTGAATTGTTTAGTGAAATATTTTCCTCCCGCAAATATGAAATAATCCTTGCGGATTATGAAATATCTCGTTTTATTCGAGGTGAAATAAGAACCTGACTTCGTCAGAACCTTGTTATTCGCTTTGCTCATAATAAAATTCGCCCCTCAACATTTGCGAAGCAAATATTTCATAGCGTAGCTATTTCATATTACGAAGTAATATTTCACTCGTCTAAGGGCGAATTTCATTGAAAAAAAGCACTTCCTAAGAAGTGCTTTTTTCTGGTGAAGACAAGTGGACTTGAACCACCGACCCCTTGCATGTCAAGCAAGTACTCTAACCAACTGAGCTATGCCTTCATATTTAACTGACTTGGGGATTATATCACGATTGACGGGTGTTGTCAATATCAATTACAAGGTAATTATATGAAATTACGATATAGGTTTGAATATGCTTGATACGAAGTGATGTGTATGATTTAGTTTTTATCCCCGAGAATAAAAAATCACCGCATCCCGATGCAGCTTTTGCAGGGGATGCGGTGAATGTTTTTTTATTTGGTATTGACGGGAAGCTCCCAGCGGTAGTCTTCGAGCCATTCGTATGTGTTGAAATTTCTTGCTCTGATAAGAAGTTTATCCTTGTAGACCTCTGCAGTTACTCCGAGCCCCGGCATATATTCTTCATTTTCGTCCTCGGTGAACAATGCACTGGGGAGAAGCAGGCTGTAGAAATTATCGGAGACCGTTACAAGTGTATCTTCATGGAAATCTCTGTGCAGATGTCCGCATACATACACGGTGGTAAGACCTTCGTCGGCATACTTTTTGACAACGGCTTTGAGCTTTTCGGAAGCTTCACCGAGGTTTCTTGAAGCCGGAACGCCCCTGTCATCATGGGTTCCCATAAGCAATTCGTGTGAGATTATAAAGCAGGGCATACCTGTCTTTGCGGCTTCTTTCAGCAGGGAATCAACCCATTCAATCTGAGTGTCGGAAATGTAGGGATCGGGCATACTCTCCGTGCCTAATACGATGAAATAACAACCGTTGACCACTTTGTAATAATAATTGTTTTCGGTTTTAATGCCCTGTGTGCGTAAGAAATCTCTGAACAGCTCGGAGCCCTCGTCAAAATAAGGCTCTTCCACACAGGTGGCACGGGAATCGTGATTGCCCATCGCGGGAATGAGATTTTTCGATTTGTTATACGCGAACAACATGCCTTCAAGGTTGATATATTCCTTGATATTGCCGCAGTTTGTTATATCGCCTGCAATGGCAATGGCATCTAATTTTTCTTCACTGGCGTTGATATCGGAAAACAGGCGGCGCAGGTTATCATTTCTGTCACGCACGGGATCCCCGTCAGCATGAATGTCGGCAATAAGCACGGCATTCATCAGCACATCATCCGGATTTTCAGCCGTATATGTTTCCTTGTAAATGCCCAAAGACTGCGGAAGCAGAGAAAGAATGCAAGCGATTGTTGCAAATAAAGCAGTAATTGTTTCAATAATAACTATGTTTTGACAACTCCTTAAAATTTGTATCAGAATTTATAATACACCATATTTTTTGCTGTTTCAATACCTGAACAGCATTATTTTGCAAATTAAGAATAAGGACAGTAAGGATTTTTATTCCTGTGTCTTTTCCTCCACAATAAACCTCGGTCTGCCTTTGGTTTCGAGATAGATTTTTCCTATATATTCTCCGATTATGCCGAGGCTTATGAGCTGGACTCCGCCGATAAAGCAAAGGATTGCGGTGAGGGATGCCCAGCCGGCTACGGAGTTGCCTGTCAGCTGAACTATAACCGACCACATAATTCCTATGAAGCTGAGAAGTGCCACAAGGCAACCGAAAAGAGTGATAATTCTTATGGGCTTCACGGAAAGGCTTGTTATTCCGTCAAGGGCAAGAGACAGCATTTTTGCGGGAGAATATTTGCTTTTTCCTGCCATCCTTTCGTGTCTTTCATAATATACACAGGTGCTTTTATAGCCTACAAGGGGGAACATTCCTCTTAAAAAGATGTTCACTTCCTTGAAATCGGAAAAGCTTTTGAGTACCTTTGAGGAAACAAGGCGGTAGTCCGCATGGTCGTAAACCGTTTCCACTCCCATAAAGCTCATCAGCTTATAAAATAGTCTTGCGGTGGACCTTTTGAAAAAAGAGTCGGTTTTTCTGCTGCTTCTGATTCCGTATACTATCTCACTTCCGGAAAGGTATTCATCCACCATACTGTCTACAGCATTTATATCGTCCTGTCCGTCACAGTCAATGCTTATTGTAATGTCACATTTGTCTGTTGCTTCACAAAGTCCTGCAAGAAGTGCGTTCTGATGTCCGCGGTTACGGCTTAAGGAAATTCCTTCAACAAGCTCGTTTTCCTTTGAAAGCTTTTTAATTATTTTCCATGTGCCGTCACGGCTTCCGTCATTTACATAGAGAATACGGCTTTTGTCCGAAACTTTTCCGTTTTCAATGAGTGAACGGATTTTTCCGAGAAACATTTTGCTTGTTACGGGAAGAACCTCTTCCTCGTTGAAGCAGGGGACAACAAGATAAAGAACAGGCTTCATAATAACACCACCAATCCTTTTTATGATAGCATTTATCAAGGGAAAAGTAAACAAAAATATTGCTTCGCAAATGCAGAATATTGCATTTTGCACTTAAACAGCGGAGTGTTCTTCTGAACACTCCGCTGTTTGCATCAGTCTGCTTCTTCTGCTTCTTTTATAAGCTCGTCGGGGATTGCTTCACCGTGCTTTACGAAGAGAATGAGGATAACTGCCAAAGCAAACATTATGGGGCTGTAATAGAACAGCGACATATATGTGCCTGCAAACATTCTTATAAAGCCGTAGAGAATGGGAGATGCAATCTGTGCTGAGAAGGTTGCTGTGTAGTAATATCCTGTGAAAGTGCCAACCTTGTCAACGCCGCCGATTTCAAGAACAAGAGGAAGGGTGTTTACGGTGATGAACATATTAGCCGCACCGCCGAGAATGAGAACGGGGAAAATAAGCACACCGAGAATGGATGTGATGTCCTTTACGCTGTCGTGGAGCATTTCAAGAGCCGCACCGAAGGAGGTTTCTGCGTCTGCACCCAACTCGCTTGCGGCAACGCTTACGATGCTCTTATAAACATCAAGCACATCCTCTTCTTTTGCTCCGTTTGCCACTGCAGTCTTTATAGCCATATCGGAGGCTTCCTTTACTGCATTGTCAAAGTCGCTGTAAAGCTTGTTTTCTGTTTCGTTTCCTGCTTCAATGACCTTTCTGTATTCAATATAGCCGTCCATTGAAACCAGCATATCGTCAGAAACCTTCACGCCGTTTTCCTTTGCTTCGGCGGAAATGCTTGCATTGAATTCATTTATCTGGTCATTAACCGTGATGTATGCATTGTTTACTGTTACATAGGAATTGATTGAAAGGTTCTTGCCGCCAAGCATACCGATGAATACACCGAAGAAAACAACGAATGCGGCAAGGAACACTGAAAGACCTGCAATAATTGTCTTTTTTCTGCCAACCTTTTTGCCCATTTTGCCTGCGGGGATAGCTGCAGCACCTGATACAACTGCAAATATGAGCATAAGAATAGTGGCTTCTGATGTAATCTTATGGAGAATTTCCTGTGCAAAAAGTGAGAAGAAGGTGGTAATTGCATTTGCACCGCAGAAAAGGAAGAACAGACATCCAAGCATAAAGAGAAGACTTTTTCTCTCGCTCTTTGAAAGCTTTATAGCCTTTCTTTCAGCCTTTTGAGCTTTCTTTTCTGCTTTTTCAGCAGCCTTTTTTGCCTTTGCATCCTGATATGCATTGTTTTCACCCTTGAGGACAATGCTTGTATCCTGTTCCTTTACGAAGAACATAAGCACCAGCATACCGATTATCATAACAACGGAGCCGATTGCGAATACGTAGGGGAAGGAAACCACTTCGTTTGCGGTGATTTCTGTTTTTGTCATACCTGTGAAAAGTCCGCAGAGGATAATTGCAAGTGTTCCCGCAACCATACCTACGGCACCGCCGACACCGCCCATAAGGTTAATGATGGCGTTGCCTTCACTTCTTAAAGCGGGAGGAGTGAGGTCAGGCATAAGAGCAACAACGGGTGCACGCCACAGTGACATTGTAAACACGAAAAGGATGATGCATGTCATTGTGAGAGGAAGTGAGCCTGTTCCGAGGAACACAAGGGGAATAAGGAAGAATAACACTGCGGATATGGGAGCACCGAAAAGAATGAAGGGACGGCGTTTACCCCATTTTGAGTGGCATTCATCTGAAAGTCTGCCGAATGTGGGCTGGAAGATAACACCGAAAATGTTATCGAAGGTCATTATAATACCGATAAAAAGGGGAACAAGTGTGAAGCCGCCGCCTGCAAGTGCTACGTTTTCACCCTGTGCAGCCGCAAGCTGTGCAAGAATGGGAAGCTTTTCAACGAGAGTGTTGCTGAGGCTTGTAACCGCGTCACTCTTTGAAAGAAGCTGATTGAGTATTTTTGTGATGTAGGGATCGTAAATTGCCCATGCTATTGATGTAGCAAGGAAGCCGAAGCCCGTAAGTATGGTTTTTTTGACATCAAGCTTGCCGTTTTTAACATTCATCTGATGTGCACTCCTTTTCCGACGGAAAAAGTTTCCGTCAAACTGTGAATTAATGATAGCAGATTTTTCGGATCTAATCAATGATTGTGAAAAAATTGTAATAACTTTACTGTTTTAAGATTGTCTGAATTATTCTTATTTCTTTGTCCAGAAATCAAATTCGTCTGCTGTGCTCTCTCTTTCTTCTCTCTTTTTACGGATGTCGGCAAATGCCTTGTCGTCCTCTTCCGTGTCAAAGGAGGAAAAGAAATCGTCCTTATAGTAGGTCTGATATGCACTTGTGTCGGGGGGGATGAATTTCGCCTTCAACGGATCGTCATCATCCTCAGAGGAACCGCTGTCCTTTTTGTTAAGGTCGAATTTCGGCGGAGTGGGAAGCTTCTCGTCAAGAATGGAGAAAACGGTTTTTTTCTTTACGGGAGAGTCTTCCTTGTCAACGCTGTTGTCGGTGAGGCTCTTTTTTGCGGGGCGTTTTCCGAAAAGTCCCTTTTTGGAATAGGTTTTTTCGGAGGAAGCGGTTTTTCTTTCATATTCGCCTGCAAAGGAATCGAGAATGTCATCTGTAAGCTCGGGAGCATTGTCGGCTTTTTCCTCTTTTTCCCGTGCCTCTTCCTCAAGCTCCTTTTCTTTGAGAAGCTTATCGGGATCAACAACTTGGGGAGGCTTTTCCGAAAATGCACCGTCAATTTCAAGCTGCTCGGCTGCTTCTTCGGGGATAATATCAACCGTCTGTGCACTTCTGTCAGTGAAAACGCTTCTGAGCTTCTTTTTTATGCCTGAAACAAGCTCGTTTTCGGGGGATGTGAGCTCCTCATCGTTTTCTCCGTCTTCGTCGGTGCCGTCGGCAATGTCTTCATTGATGCTTTCTTCGGATATATTTTTTTCCGTGCCGAAAATATCATCGTCAAAATCGGGAAGGTCGCTGTCATTTTCCGAAAAATCGGGAATGCTCTTTTTCGGGTTTTCTGAAATTGTGATTTTCTTTTTAAGGGATGCGGCTGAAAGAGAGGGAATGAGAGCAAAGCTCAGAAGCATAAAGCAAAGCTGTATAACGACTGCGGGCCAGCCGTTTATAAAGGTAACGGCATTTGTTATGCAGAAAAGAAGACCGAGAAGAAGTCCCGCAACACTGGCGGCTTCATAAATCATCTTTGCGGTTTTTCTTATTTTTTCAAGCTTTATTGCTCCTGCAAGTGTCCGTGAAAAAGCATCAAAGGACTCGGAGAAAACAATGCCCGTATCTTCCATATCCGTTACGGTTTTCTGCTGTGTTCTGAATTTTGAATTGCTGCTGTCGTGCATTATTCTCAAAGAGTTTGCGGGAAGTCCCAGAAGCTCCTCTCCGAAATCCTCGGTTATGTTGGGCTCTTTGAGGGTGAGAAGAATATTTGCACCGTTTGAGGCAAGAGAGCCGAGGCTTTCTGACGTGATTTTATCACAGGAATATTTTACGGAGAATGCCGCCGCAAAATGTCCCTCTATTGCAAGGAAGAGAGGCTTTGTTGTTTCATCGCTGATAAAGGGGACTGTGTTTGCTTCGGGAAGCTCAACATTATGATTTACCAGAAATTCTTTTGTTCCGAGAAGCACTCTGCAGTCGCTTATCCATGCACTGAGTCCCAGACGGTTTTCGTAAATGAGACCTTCAACCTCGGGATAGCGGTCCTGAAGTCCCTGTGAGAAAACCGAGAATGCGTTTTTAAGTATACCGCCTGCCTTGTCCGTAAGAACAGCGGCACAGAATTCCGCCTGCTTCTGTGAAACATTTGCCGCAGAAACTGAGGAAATGATTTCGGCTGAGAAAACCTCGTCGCCGTCAAGAACAATATCGTCAATAAGGCTGAAGCTGTGAGCATCGGAATAGCTGTTTATGTATGAAGCCTTAACGGAAAGCACATTGTTTTCCATGCTCAGCATGTAGCCTGTAAAAACGAGACAGCCCACAGGGAATGAGAGTGCCGATGTCAGACAAAGACATCCCAGAGCATATACCGGGCTTCTTGTTGCAATAAGTCCGATAATGCCTGCTCCGACGGCACCTGCGGTGGCAATAACAATAAATCTTGAGGAAATCTGTCCCGAGAATGCGGCATTTGCACTTCTTTTCAGAAATCCCGAAATAAATCTTGTTTTTCCCGTGTATACCACATTTGTTTCAATGGGATTGTTGTCTCTGAGAAGCTCGGAAATTGTATCCTTGTCGGATATTTTTCTGAGATAGCATTTGTCGCTTGTGGTTCCCACTGCCTTGAAGCACTGTCTTGCACTGTCATAATAAAGAGCCTTTGCAAGAAGCATGGGAACGCTCAGGAGAATTACGGCACCTGACAAAAGGTGATATTCGCTTTCGGGTTTAAGTGTTGAGAAGAATGAGGCTATTGTCTGTGCCGCCGCACCGACATACATCAGAAGCAATGCCGTATCCGTACGCGGTCTTATTTTGAGAACAGAGAATATACCTTTTTTCAGATCATCTGCCATAACTGCACCGCAAAGCACGAGCATTATGAGGTTTACTATGCTGTAGGCGACAGCCGAGCCGCCGAAAACGGTGAAAAATCCGTTGTTCATAGCAGCGGAAACAGATGCTGTTATGTTTATTATAAGAAGCACCGTACCGAGAATTGCCAGAAGCAATGCTTTTATAAGGGTTGTCTTCTTGAGAGACATAAGAGAGGAGAAAACCTCTTTTCTTTTTGCCGGATCCTGATATTCACTGTCACCCATAGGGGCAAAGGATGTGTCGAGATGGGAGAATTTTTCTCTGATTTTCAACAAAAATGAGGGGAGCGGCAGCTCTTCTCTCTGAGGTGAAAAGCTTTTATCCTCACTTTCACCTGTTTTTTCCTCTGATTTTGACCAGAAACGGAAATTCTTTATTCTGTCTGCACGGACTCTTGAAAGCTCCTTAAGCATTTCTTCATCATCTGTGCTGTCGGGAGAAGCAGTGTCCTCTTCATCGGAAAAGCCTTCTATTACAAGCTGTCCTTCATCAATATCGTCTGCCTGTCCTGAGGTTTTGGCGATTTTTCTGAGAAGTGAGCCCTTTTCGGATAAATCCTTTGTTTTGCCGTCGGGAATTTTTTCAACAATAATTTCCTTCGTTTCGTCCTCTGATGCCTTCGTTTTTTCGTCCTGTATTACGGTGGGGATGATTTTTGTCTTATCATCTGCCGTGTTTTCGGGAGAGGCTGTTTTTATTTCTTCCGAGGTATTATCGGTGCCTTCCTGATTTGCGGTGCGGAACATTTTTGTATCTGTTGACGGGGAATGTATTTCATCATAGGAGTTGGGATTGTTCTTTGCTGCAGATATTTTCTTTTCCGGTATTTTCGGAAGAAGTCTGTCTGTATATTTTGTTGCCTCGGTGGGTATATCCTGTCTGTTTTTTGAATTCACCGCAATAAACTGTGCGTCACCTGTTTTTATAAAGCGGCTCTTTTTCTCGGAAACGGTATTTTTCAGTATAATTTCATCCTGATTATCCGTGTCTTCGGTCTTATCGGGAAGAGACACCTCAGCTGTCTTTCCTGCATCAGAGCTGATGTCATTTTTGACATTTTCCTCCTGAATGACGGGGGACGACTCCTCCTTCTGCTTTCTAATGGAGCCGGTTACAGGGATTATATCTTCATCCGCAGAGGAATTTTCTTGTGCGGGAGCGGTCTTGTTTTTATTGAAATGGCTGAGAAATCTGTTATATTCACTCATATCTTCTTTCACCCTTTTTCCTTATCTTGCGTTTGCCGCTTCGAAAATAAGAATTGCGGCGGCAACGGAAGCGTTGAGAGAGTTTACATTTCCCTTCATGGGAATTTGCAGAACTCCGTCACAGTTTTCTTTTACGAGACGGCTGACACCGTCTCCCTCACTTCCCACAACAAGAGCTATTGCGCCTGAAAGGTCGGCTTTTCTGTAGGGGGTGCCGTCCATATCGGCACAGTAAACCCATATGCCTTTTTCTTTAAGCTCCTTTATGGTGTTTGTGAGATTTTTAACTCTTGCCACGGGTACATATTCCAGTGCACCCGCAGAGGTTTTTCCCACTATTCCCGAGAGGCTCACGCTTCTTCTTTCGGGAATTATGATGCCGTGAGCACCTGCCGCATCTGCTGTTCTTATAATTGCACCGAGATTGTGAGGATCCTCAAGCCCGTCACAGATAACTATGAAGGGCGGCTCATTTTTTTCTTCTGCCCTTCTGAGAATTTCCTCAACGGTTGAATATTCGTGGGCAGCGGCTATCATAATGACACCCTGATGATGAGCGTGTCCGCACATAAAGTCCAGTTTCTTGCTGTCAACCTCTTTTACTATAATACCCTTTTCCTTGCACTCGGCAATTATGGGCTTGATGCTTCCGGAAAGCTCACCTCTTTGTATGAGAAGGGAATCTGCAGGTCTGCCTGCTTTCAGTGCCTCTTTGACTGCATTTCTGCCGATTACAAGGTCGGTTCTCGGCTCGTCGCGTCTGCCGCCGTTTTCACTGTCGTTATCCTTGAAATCCTTTCTCTCACGAAAAGGTCTTTCGCCTGTTTTTCTTTCGGAAAAGTCCCTGTCCTTGTTGTTAAAATTCCTGTTTTTGTTGTCAAATGCCATAAAATATACACATCCAAATTAAGCTTATAACTATACAGAATATATTATATTATAGCGGATTGTATTTTTCAATAACCAAACACAAGAAAAAAGGACATTTTTTCACTTTCCGCAAAAAATGTCCTTTCACAACGAAAAACTTATTTTGAATTTATGAAGGCTATAAAATTATTCCAGTCTTCGCGGGAGAAAAAGTGTCTTCCCTTTCTCAGACTGTAGCCGATGTGCCCGTCGAAAAATCTGTCTCCGATTTCACCCTTTTTGTCACATATGAAGCCCGAAAGACCGAGCTTTTCAAAGGCAGGTGAGGCGGCGAAGCAGGAGAGCTGTTCGTTTTCGGGACAAGCCCAATCGTCCTCCGAGGCAGAGGCAACCGAAACGAAATTCGGTGCTATTGAGGCTAAAAGGAAATGCTGATCAAAGGGCATACTGTCCTCGTTGTCTGCATATTTCTTATAGTTTTCGCAGAACCAATAGGGAAAAACACGGCATATGTCGGAAACGGTTTCTCCCGTGTTTTTTCTTGCCGATGCGGCTCCCGAACATCCTGAATCGTTTGAATGAACGAAGCGGAAGCGATGGTCAAAGGCACCTGCAACAAGTGCGGTTTTTCCCAGTCTCGAATGACCGCACACACAAGCTCTTTTCATATCAAGGCGGGGCTCGGCTTCGGCATAATCAAGACAGCGGGATGCCGCCCACGCCCATATGGCAATTTTTCCGCAATCGGCAGCATTTCTTTTTCCGTCGGGACAGAAAAGCGGGGCTATTCCGTCTGTGAAATCGTCATTGTCCGAGGTAACGTCCTTGAAATAGAGATTGAAGGCGGCAAAGCCGTTATCAAGAATTTCCTCTGCGGGAAAATAATAGTTCGGAATGTTCTTTTCGAAGTTGAGATTTACGAAGAAGGGGAAGGGACCGTCTCCCTCGGGAAGCATAAGTGCGGCGGGGAAGGTGAAGGACTTTCCCTTTACTGTGCAGGTTATTTCAATTTCCCACAGCTTTCCCTTGCCGCCGAAAATATTGTCATTTCGCATCTGAGTTTTTGCGAAGCTTATTTCTTCAGGAGGCTCGGGCATATAGCCGTATTCCTCTCTTTGTAAAATGTCAAGCATCTCTTCGCGGGAAAGAAGAGGGGGTAAGCCTCGTTGCGTAATAAGATTTTTCATATTTTCCCTCCGTAAAAGGACTTTTGTTTTGATTAAGGTTAATCTACCACAAAAAAAGCACTTCTGTAAATATATTTTTTGTAAATATTGCATTTTCTTTTTTCTTTTGCTATTATGTTTGTGAAAATAAGTAAAAGCAGGTGTTTGTTATGGTTCATTGCAGTGATTTTATTGTGAAATTTATGGATAAATATGAATATCCCGCTGAGGCTATAGAGACCTTTACAAGAGTTCTTAAAAGGCTTGACAGCGAAAAGGATTTCGGCGACAAAATGGATAAGCTTGTTGAGGGTTATTTGTTCCCCTGGCCCGACAGAATGAACGAAAGCCTTGAGGGCGTAAAGGCTCTTTCGGAGGAATTCGGCGAGAATGAATGTACTCTTGATTTCATTTTCCTTCTTCTTTGCACTCCCACCGTGTATGACAGATATATGGAAAAGGGAATTTCCGAGCAGCTTTATTGGGATACCATGGCTGATATGAAATATAAGCTCATTGAATGTATCAAGTGCGAAGAGGTGCCCGGCACATTTGTTGCAGGCTGGTACAACGGATTTTTCAAGCTGGAAAGATTTTGCTACGGCAGATTTCAGTTTGAAGAAACCGAGTATGATTTCAATTTTGATTTTGTTACAAAAAGCGGAAGAAAGCTTACCGCAGGTCAGAAGCTTATCGGCTTCCATATTCCCTCCTCGGGAGTGCCTCTCACGGATGAGGTGAGACTTGATTCATATAAAAAGGCTTATGAAGCATATAAGCATCTTTTCCCTGACGGAATTATGTATTTCTGGTGCGGCAGCTGGCTTCTCTATCCCAGACATAAGGAATTTTTACCCGAAAAGTCAAACATTCTTAAATTTATGAGCGACTTTGAAACAATTTGCTGGTCGGAAGCGGAGGACTTCCACGACGGTTGGAGAATTTTTGATAAGGATTCCGACCTTCCCGTAGATCAGCTTCCCACAAACACCTCATTGAGAAAAGCCTATGCCGATTGGTTCAAGGCAGGCAATAAGGGCGGCGGTGCATGCGGTGTTATCGTATTTGACGGTGAAAAGATTTTAAGATAAGGAGAATATTTATGAAAACCATTCTTTTTCAGGGCGACTCCATAACAGATGCAGGCAGAAGCAGAGAAAATGACAGTGAAAGAGGTTTCGGCTATCCCACCCTCGTCAGTGCAGAGCTTGGCTTTAAGTATCCTAACGAATACAAGTTCATAAACAAAGGAATTTCAGGCAACAGAATTGTTGACCTTTATTCAAGAATTAAATGTGATTTTATAAACATCAAGCCCGATTATCTCACCATTCTCATCGGTATCAACGATGTATGGCATGAGCTTGGCGGCAGAAACGGTGTTGACAATAAAAAGTTCTTCAAGGTCTACTGTGACCTCATTGAAGAAATAAAGACAATGCTTCCCGATATAAAGATATTCATTCTTGAGCCCTTCGTTCTTAAGGCATGTGCCACTGAGAGCAAATACGGTGTTTTCAGAAGAGAAACCGAAATGAGAGCCGAAAGTGCAAGGGCTGTTGCTGAAAAATTCGGTCTCACATTCATTCCTTTACAGGAAAAATTTGATGAAGCCGAAAAGAAGGCAGAGGCTTCCTATTGGCTTTCCGACGGTGTTCATCCCACTGCCGCAGGCCACGAGCTTATTGCAAAAGAGCTGACTTCGGCTCTCGAAAAGGCTTTCGGAAACTAAAGGTTTTATTATTGAAATTGTTTGATTTATATGTTATAATGTCCGTTACCACATTCTGATGGAGGAAAAAATGATGAAAAAAACACTTAAAGCATTAATTGCAGTTGTACTTTGTACAATTCTTATGATGCCCACAGTTGCTTTTGCCGCTGCTGAAACAGAGGAAGGCTATGATTCTGTAGTTGAGTATATCTCTGACAGTGCGGATAGTAATGCATCTGTTGACGGAATGGTTAAGCTCAAGATAATTCTTGCAAAATTTCTTAACCTTCTCAGCAACTTCTTTATAAACGATTTCTTAGGTTCAATCCTCAATATCGTAATCCCCGATTCCTCGGCGGTGCTTGATTATGAGGAATTTGACCTTGATGCATATGATAATTTCTATGCAGGTATGGATGAATTCATTGACGAGCCTCAGGGCGATGCTGTATGGAGCCTCGGTTACGGCAAGGAAACCATCCTTCCCGCAGATTTCGGTGAAAAATCCTATGCAAAGGGTGCTTATATTCCCTATATTTTCGGAAACGAAATGTATAAGGACGAAGAGGGTGAATATGAAGACCTTATGGCAAGAGCCATTGTTATGGATGACGGCTCAGGCAGAGGTAAGGTAGTATTTATTGCCCTTGATGCCATGGGACTTGCAAATGCGGACGTAAGACTTATCCGTGAAGCCCTCAAGGATATTGCAAAGGAAAACAATATCGTCAGCATCAATGTTTCCTGCACTCACATTCATACGGGTATTGACTCACAGGGTGTATGGACTGATCCCGTTGGTGTTATTTTCAATAACATTCTCGGCGGAGAGGTTCAGTACGGTGTTGAACGCTCCTTTATTGAGTCTGTTGTTTCAGGCTCAAAGAAGGCTGTTGAAGAGGCTCTCGCTGATATGACAACAGGTGAGCTTTACTATTCATCAATAGATATTGAGGATTATGTGCGTGACCGTACAGCTCCCATTTCTCTTGATACAAATATGTATAAGCTTGAGTTTGTTCCCTTTG
>JAZNRX010000015.1:0-33766 GCA_045590915.1 Acutalibacteraceae bacterium
TAGCTTTATGTTAAAATTATAGTATAAAATGTTAATAGGGTAGTGATATTTATGCCGCTTCATATTGTACGACAAGATATAACTGAAATGAAGGTCGATGCAATAGTTAATACGACAAATGAAAAAATGATAGGTTACAGCGGTGTTGATTTTGCGGTGCATAAAAAAGCAGGTGCGGAATTGGACAAGGAATGTAGCCGTCTTGCTCTTCTTGAGCACGGAAGAGTCAGAATTACAAAGGGATATAAATTGTCTGCTGAATACATTTTTCATACCTGTGGACCGATTTGGCATGGCGGATGTAACGGAGAGGAAATTATACTTAAATCCTGTTATACGGAATGCTTAAAAGAGGCAGTACATAATAATCTTAAATCTATTGCATTTCCTCTGATTTCTTCAGGTGCATACGGTTATCCGAAGGATAAGGTTCTGAAGCATGCTGTACAGATAATCAGTGAGTTTTTATTTGATAATGAGTTGGATGTTTACATTTGTGTGTTTGACAGAACAGCATATGAATTCAGCAAAGTTTTGTTTGACGAGCTGACTGATTTTATCAGTGCGGATTGCTGTGAATCAGATATATTTGATTTTTCTGAACCTTCTGTTATTTCTGATTGTTCCATATTGCTTTCAGAGAGTTCAGAAGATATGAGAGCTGCAAGAGCGAGTAATGACACTAATTATGTCAGGGCTTATGGCAGAGCAAAGAATAAATCATTAGAAGAATATATTCGTTCAATGGATAAGCCTTTTGCATATAAATTGTTTGATTTAATTGATGAACGCGGAATGACAGATGTTGAATGCTATAAAAAAGCTAATGTTGACAAAAAGACCTTTTCAAAAATCAAGTGTCATCCCGATACATATAAACCATCTAAACAGACGGCTGTTGCATTTGCTATTGCGTTGAAGTTAAATCTCGACGAAACTCAGGAGCTTTTGTCATCTGCAGGGTTGACATTGTCTCACAGTTTTGTTTTTGATAAGATAATACGATACTTTATCCAGAAAGAAATTTATGATATTTTTGAAATCAATGAAGCATTGTTTGAATTTGACCAGATGCTTCTCGGATGTTAGCATCAGTAAACAAAAGGTCTACTGACGGGAGACCTTTTTTATATAAACATGTTATATGATGTGATTGCAAGGTAAGCGATACCTGTAATCACATTATTTTTTTTGGAGGAATAAAGATGAAAAAAAACAATAATAACATTACTGAATTGGTGTTCATTTTAGACAGAAGCGGTTCAATGTCAGGTCTTGAATCTGATACAATAGGCGGGTTTAATGCTATGCTTGAAAAACAGAAAAAACAAGACGGAAGATGTTATGTTTCGACTGTTTTATTTGATACACAAACTCTGGTGCTTCATGACAGAGTTGATCTTAAGCAGGTAAAACCTATGACAAATGACGATTATTCAGTTGGCGGATGCACAGCTCTTCTTGATGCTCTCGGCGGAGCAATTCATCATATCGGAAATATTCATAAGTATGCAAGAAAAGAGGATGTGCCTGAAAACACGGTATTCGTAATAACAACTGACGGTCTCGAAAATGCAAGCACACAGTATTCTTCGGAAAAAATCCGTTGCATGATAGAAAATAAAAAGGAAAAATACGGTTGGGAATTTCTTTTTATAGGTGCGAATATTGATGCTGTTGAAACTGCTTCAAAATACGGAATTGAAAAAGAGCGTGCAGTAAATTATCATGCAGACAGCAAAGGTACACAAACAATATATGAGTCAGTATGCTATGCTGTGTCAGAGGTGCGTTGTAAAAATGCAATATCTGACAATTGGAGCAGCAGCATTAATGAAGATTATTATAAAAGAAAGAAAAAGAATTGATAAAATGTAAGAGAGGAAAAATTATCAGCTCTTTTATTCCCTGAATTCTTTTGCCGAATAAAATATTAAATTAATTTGTTGAATAGATGAGTTTCTTGTGGTACAATTATATTAATATTTTAAGAGGTGTGCTTATGATTGATATTAAAGGATATTTTCTTTCGGCATACGGAGCTTTTGTCGGTGTGTGCGAGCATATAAAGCTGAATATTTATTCACGCCGTGCATGGAAAATGCAGGAGAAAAATATCAGAAGATTGATGAGAATAAACAAATCTACTGTTTACGGAAGAATGAATAATTTCAGTTCTGTAAAATCTGTTGAGGATTACCAAAAAATTGTCCCCTTATCCACCTACGCCGATTATGATGAATATGTATGGCGTATGGCAGACGGAGAGAAGGGCCTTATTACAAATATGCCTGTCCGACGTTTTACGGAAAGCTCCGGAAGTACGGGTAAGTCAAAGCTTGTTCCTCTTTCATTTTGGGCGGAATGGGTTGCTCAGTGCTTTGGTTTTTCAGCACCTATCGGTTGTGCAGTCAAATGGTTTTTAAAAAAAGGCAGGCTTCTTCCGCCGCAGAAAGGTCTTCTGACCGCTGAAACCACCTCAAGAAAGCTTAAGGGCGGAACTGTGAGCTGTCTTTCATCAATTCCTCTTCTGAATATCAAGCCTTTGGTGCCGTTTTTTGCAACCTCTCCGAAGGAAGTTCTTTTTCCTGAACAAGGGCTTGATATGGATATGCATTATCTCAAGCTTCGTTTTTCCCTCATTAACACAAAAACCAGTTATCTTGGAACGATTTTTATAACAACACTGGAATCGATGTTCTTCTATATGGAAGAAAACTGGGAAATGCTCTGCGATGACATTGAAAAAGGTATCATTAATGAAAATGTAAATGTTCCCGAAAAAATTCGAAAAAAGCTTGAGAAAAGGCTTAAACCAATGCCCGAAAGAGCCGAGCAGTTAAGAAATGAATTCAGACAAGGCTTTGATTGTTCTCCTATTATTCCTCGTATCTGGCCGAAGGTGGAATGGCTTTACGGAATGGGAACGGGTGCTCTTTCTCTTTATGCTAAAAAGCTCAGAAGATATATCGGTGAGGATATGCCGATTCACTATCTCGGATATACTGCCACAGAAGCATTTATGGCAGTTCCGATTGAGCTGAATTCCTTTGAATATGTAATGCTCCCGCAGAACGGCTTTTATGAGTTCCGTCCTGTAGATTGCCCCGATTATAACAACCTTTTAACCATAAAAGACCTTGAAGCAGGAAAAGAATATGAGCTTATTCTTACAAATATGAGCGGTTTTTACAGGTACAGAATTGAGGATGTAGTCCGATGTACCGGATATTATCATCAGTCACCGAAAATTACCTTTTGCTACAGACTCAATCAGATTGCAAACATAAGCGGTGAAAAGATAAGCCAGATGGCATTTGATGAAATTGTTGATAATCTGTCTGTCTATATGGATGATTTATATATTGGATACAGTATTTATCCCGACCGTTCCACATCACCGGGTCATTATATATTGCTTCTTGAAGCCGCATCTGAAATAAGTGACGAAAAGAAGGAAAAATATAATGAAGCCTTTGAAAAAATGCTTTGTAAGGGAAATGTTTCTGTTGAGCCCCTTATAAAGAGCGGAGCATTGGGACACCCTGTTGTAAAATTCCTACGTCACGGAACATACGATGATTACAGAGAGGTGCTTCGTAAACGCGGTGCAAATCTCAATCAGGTCAAGCCCATAAAGGTTATTGACAATGATGAAAAGAAGGAATTTTTCTTCTCTCATATTATATAAATCCAGGTGATATTATGAACATCACAAAAAATCCTGATGCTTTACATGAAGCAGAATGTCTTCGTAAAAAGGGCTTAACAGATGAAAAGGTTATTAAGGAGCTTATTGAGTTCCGACAGAATAATCCTGAATTATTGAAAAAGCGTCTTCCCACAGAAATGTATGATAAGGTAAATCTTATGTGCAGAAGCTATATGGACAGGCTTGCACGCTTTGAAATGGATTATGATTTTCTTATTGATGCTGAAAAGTTCAGAAATGTTTCGGTATGTTGCCTTGAAACAGTTCTTACATTACGCTCACAGGTTATAAATCATCCTATTGCACCATACTGGAAGGTTACTGATTATTCTGTTGATGATTTTCTTATTGTAGAAGAAACGGATGATATTGAAAAAGCAAGAAAACGCTTCTTTTCCCGTCAGATTCCTCTTAAAAGTCCGGTTCAGATGAATATCGGATTGTTTTTCTGTAATGCAAAAACTTATATTCTTTTTATTTGGAATCATATGTGTATGGATGGCGGCGGCTTCAGAATGTTCTGGGGAGATTTTTGCCGTAATTATTCCGATTATGTAAATAGGGGGATATCACCTCTCGGTTTTTCGTTTGGTTCAAGAAGCTATACAGATGTTTATAAGGATTTTGGGCCGGATAAAAGAAAAAAAGCTGAATTGCAGTTTTCCAATATATCACCGAGGTTAAAACACCGTTTTCCTTTTGAAAATGATAAAAAGGAAGATAGTATAATAATAGTTTCAAGAAAAATTTCTGAAGAGTTTTTTCTTAAGGCTAAAGGCTATGCCAAGAGTGTCGGAGCCACTGTTACAGATTTGCTGCTTGCGGCATACATATCTGCATTTTCCGATATAGCTGAAATTGATAAAAATGAACGAATCAGTGTTGCCTGTGCCACAGATTTAAGGCGGCATATGAAGGATTTAAGTAATATCGGTTATACAAACCATGTTTCCTTTGTTCATTGCGATATTAAAAAAACTGGTGATGATTACAAGGAAACCATTGAGCTTGTCCGTAATAAGATGCAGGAAATCAAGAAGGACGAATTTATGGGGCTTCACGGAATTCCCCTTCTTAATATTGCATATAAAATGATGGTATATCTGCAGGCAGAAAACGTTGTTAAGCTTTTTTATAATAATCCTGTTTTTTCTGTAAGTAATGTTGGTGTAATATCCCCTGAAGATTTTGTTTTAGGAGAAAAAGGTCCGTTTGACGCATTTGTTGCAGGTGCGGCAAAAAATAAGCCATGTGCCGTTATGACCGCTCTGTCAATCAATAATACTCTTTCTGTATCAATGTGCCTTCGCGGAAATGAAAAGGATAAAGAGCTTCTTGAAAACTTTTTTACTCAATTTGAAAACAAGATAAAATCCTTATGAATTTTTTGATTTCAGATATAATTGCAATGAAAAGCGATACTCTCGTGACGGGAGTATCGCTTTTGTCATCTGATTATAAATGTTGTTATGCTGTTTGCTTTCAGTGTGACTTCAAAAATGTTGTTGTCTATTTTGATACCTGATAATTCATTCCAATGTTCACCGTCAGATATGCTGCCGCTTGTCCTTACGGGAAGTGCATTGGTAAATTTTTTTGAAAAACCATTTAAATTGAAACGGTAGACTTCTTCGGTACTGTTTGTGTTTACTGCGACAATAACTGTTTTTTCGGTGTTTTTGTCAAAAGCCGCTATAGTTTTATTGTTCCTAGTATGAATTACCGTCATTCCGGGACGTATGTATCTTGTAAACTGACCGAATGCATAATACTTTTGTGTAAGATATATGTCTTCATTGTCAATATCTGCGAAAGCTGTTCCCCAGAAGCCTTTAGTGAGGTCGGGAACACTCGGCATATCAAGTCTCC
Organism: Acutalibacteraceae bacterium; assembly: GCA_045590915.1. GTDB lineage: Bacteria > Bacillota > Clostridia > Oscillospirales > Acutalibacteraceae > RUG806. The sequence goes on from JAZNRX010000015.1 coordinate 5,582, forward strand.
CTTTTGGGTCGGGAACAAGTGAAATATAGGCGGCAACAATCTGCCAGATAACCCATGCAGAAGGGGAGAGGGTGTTTATGTCTTCAATGATTTTTTCTGCAAGCCATAAGGCAGGTGCCATTTCACCGCTGTTGTCGCCGCTCACACCGCTCCAATCGCTTTCATCCATCCATAAATTTTTATTAAGCTCTTTTGCAAGTCTTCCGATATGAGAAATTGCTTTTCCGTAGGTGTGAGTGCTGAGTCTTCCGACCTCGTTGAGAGCTTGTTTCGAAAGCATCTTGGCTGCAATATACTGAGTTACGGTGTTTGTTTCATCGCTTGCGGTAACAATAATATCATCAAGCCCTTTTTCTCTGAGAGCCTCTGCAGTAGCAATAATGACACTGCTTTGCATTTTGCCCGGTGAAACAAAGCATCCCTCTTGCTTTTCTGAATTTGCCTTCCAGAAATTTGTGAACGGCTCATTCATAGCCGCAAGACTTCTAATTCTGATGTTCATTTTCTTTTCAATATATTCGCAAACATCAGATAAATACTGTGCAAAGGGACGGATGAACTCTTTTTTTATATTGTTTGTGACACCGCTTTTGCTTCCCGAACTGCAACCGCTTACGGTCATATAATAAGGCGGGGAGTTTGAAAAGGCTTCAACATAGGCATTGTCTCCTGCTGCTTTATAGCAGGCTTTTAATATGTTAAGCTGGTTGCTGTCAGTATCGGCATTAAAAATGAAATTCTTTTGTTCGTCATCATATCTCCACCATCCCGACATTTCGGAGTCAGTTCTTTTGATGTGATTATGCTCGGGATTATCTCCGCCGCCGATGTTATATCTCATAATGTTCAGATTAAGTCCGGCCTCAGAATAAAAAAGCCTTGCACTTTCATTTGTGAGTTTTTCACTGAAGCCGCACCTGTTTGCCCACCAACAAAGACTTGTGCCCCAACCCTCGAAAAAGCCGTTATTTGTTGCTGATGCATTCGATTTCAAAATGATTATTTCCTTCATATAATCAACTGACCTCAATATTTATTGTTCTGACATGATTGATAATTATTAAAAATTAATCATATCTAATTGTTAATATCAATTAATAACAGATGACATCCGTGATTTACAGGAATTCGGAGGTTAAACCTTTAATTCAGACCGTTTTTGAGTTAAAAAGTACTGCAAACTTTTCAACAATTTTCAGAATAATGGCTGTAAACAGTTTTATTAATCTGTCTGCGTTTCTTATATCAACCTCATATGAAATGTTAGTGTTTTCTGTATTCGGAGTAAAGGAAAAGCTGTCGATAATGATATTTGCTTCAGTTCCGAGTGCTGTTGAAAAATAAAACCTGATATTCTGAATATTATTGAGCTTTTCGCTTGAATAAGATAATGTACATTCGTTTCCGAGATGATATAATTTGTTGAGATCAAGTGTTATACAGTGCCAGTTTCCGTCAGGCTTAATTGTCAGATCAACATCAAGGGTTTCGTTCACTTCTGGGGAATACCATAATGCAGTGTTTTCGTAAAATCTTGCTCCCTTGAAAACGATGTCACTGTCACCGTTGTTTCTTATATAAAAGCTTAATTGTCCGTAAGATGAATAATTTTTTTGAATATCAGTAAATGTTTTGTTTGTAACGCCGTCTTTATATGTTGTTACAGGTGTAATATAGAAAGACATAGAAGCAGAAGATACATTAAGACCGTTTGTGCCGTTATTGCTATTCTTTTCAGAGTAGGTTATTGTGGCATTTTTGGCTTCCCAGTTACTGTAATATCCGGAATACTCGTCATCCTGTGTATGCCATGTCAATTCATTGTCACAATCGAGCCAAGATTTATCATACCAGAAGTTTTCTGAATAGTTGTTGTCCGTTATGAACGGTGCAACGGGAAGTGATAAAGTGCCGTTATTTGTCGCGTAAAAATTCGATGTCTGGTTTGCAACACCGAAAGCATATGTAACTGATTTTGGAGATGTGATACAATCAGCATAAACCTTTATCGTGTCCGGTGAAACAATTTCAGCTTTTGCATTTACATATATGCCGTCATCACCGCATATTGCAAAGCCCTTGGCATCAGTACCTTTAATTGTGAGACCGTCTCCGGTATTGTTGAAGGTTATATAAATTTCATTATCCTTGATTTCAACTTTCTTTACTGTAGATGCTGTATATGAAGAATTCTTGTTATATATTAATCCGGTAGCGCATAATGCCATTCTTTGTCCCACTTCTTCTTTGCATTCGGGGTGAATAAGTCCTGCTTCAGGTATATAAGTCAGCGGAACATCATAAATGGTAACCAATGCTCTTGATGCTGCCTCTTTCTGCTGAATTTTGGTATAATCATAATTCCACTCGGTAAGAATTACTCCGTCGTCAGAGTAATTATAGGAAGCAATTTGAGTGAATATAAAGGGGAGAAGCCCGTTATTATAATTGAAAAGCTCGGTGTATGATTTCTGTAATAAATCCATTGCCATCGCATATTCAGTGTTACCTGTCATAAGGTCTGTTTCGCCCTGATACCACAACATTCCTGATATGCGGAAGTCTCTTAAAGGATATATTTTCTGATTGTAATTTGCGGTCATATCATAATAAACACTTTGTTTTTCTTCATCCCAGGCGGACCTGCTGATATATTCGTCTCTTGATATGAGATAATTTTTGAAATCGGAATTATTATCTATTGTTTCTCTCGAAAGCCATGAACGGATTGATGATCCTCCGAGCGATGAATTGAGAATTCCGACAGGCATACCAAGTGTATTCATAAGCTCCTCAGCAAAGAAATATGCTACTGCGCTCATATTGTATATAGCGGGATTCTCACCGTTTACCCATAATGCGTCTACTAAGTCATTCTGAGGTTCACTGGGAACAAGATCGGTTGAATTTTTATACATCGGGTATGCGGGGACGAGAAGAACTCGAAGCCATTTGCTTAATTTGTCATTATTTTTATACATATCCTGCCCTGTTCTTGACTGCGAGAGAGGGTATTGCATATTACTCTGACCGCTTGCAAGCCATAATTCACCGAATACGATATTTTCAAGAGTTTCAAATTCCTTGCCGTTTTCTTTGAATATTACAGTATATTCATTGAAACTGCCGACGGGTGTATTAAATGATACTGAAAATGTACCGTCATTCAATATTGTGGTTGATGCCTGTGTGACTGTCTTATTGTTTTTGTCGGTAAGTATAAGAGAAACCGTATTTCCGGGCGTACCGATACCTTTAATTACAGCAACTGAATTCTGCAGAAATAACATTCCGTCAGAATAAATGTTTAAGATTTTTGAATTTGTGTTATGTGCAGATGAAGTAATGCCTAATGTAAAAATAATGCTGAATGCAAGAATAAAGGAAACAACTTTTTTCAGTGTAATCATAAAATCAACTCCGTTTCTTTATGAGTTTATGATAACATATGTATTTTTCTTCGTCAATAAAATGATATTTACTTTGAAGAAATATTAATATATACTATAACTGTGCGGAGGATGAATTAATGAAAGATTATAAAATACGCAGTGCAACGGTTGATGATGCATCAGCTTTGCTTGACATTTATTCCTATTATGTATTGAATACTGCAATATCCTTTGAATATGATGTTCCGACATTGGATGAATTCAGACGAAGAATAGCCGAAACATTAAAAAAATACCCTTATGTCGTTATAGAAAATGATGAAGGAATTATCGGTTATGCTTATGCAGGTCCTTTTAAGACAAGGGAAGCATATAAATATTCAGTTGAAACAACGATTTATCTGAAATACGGTATGCAAAAGAATGGATACGGTAAAGCTCTCATTGAAGAACTTGAAGATCAACTAAAAAATATGGGTTATGTGAATGCGAATGCCTGTATTGCTTATACTGAAAATGACGATGAATTTCTTAATAATAATAGTATGCAGTTTCACGAGCATATGAATTACAGATTTGTCGGACGGTTTCAAAAGTGTGCATATAAGTTCAGCAGATGGTATGATATGATTTGGATGGAAAAGCATATCGGAGAGCACTTTTGAGTAATGATACACAATGAGAGTATTGTGTTAATTAGTAAACAAAACAGATAAAATTAATTGATTGCAAGAATGCATGAATTGTGTTAAAATATATTGTAATTTTTATCAGGAGAGATTTTATGGCTGTTTCAAATATCGGCGTTTTTTTTGGAAATATTGTTTTTAAAGGTGTAAATCATTTTACATCAATTCCTATGGAAACACAGGAAAAAACCTTGAAGACCATTATGGAGAAGAACAAGGATTGTGAATTAGGTAAAAAATATGATTTTGCAAATATTCATTCTTTGAAGGATTTTCAGGATAAGGTTCCGCTTTCTACATTTGAAGATTATTTGCCTCTTATTAACAGAATGATTGATAATAATGAAGAGAATATAATTACCGGAAGCAAAATTATAAGATACTGTTCTTCATCCGGCAGTGTCGGTATCCCGAAGCTTCAACCGAAAACAGGAAGAGACCTTTTTAATATGCAGTCGATGGGATTTGCCGCTACACCGGCTTGCGCTGCTAAATATTTTAAAGAGAAGGGAATATATAAAAGTCTTCCTGCACAGATGGGCCCGCTTCTTATTTCATTGAACGGTCATCCATTAAAAAACGGAATGCGCTGTAACGGTGCAGGACAGATTCCTTTTACATATTTATTACCGCTCATTCCTTTCTTTTCTACTACTCCTCTGGATATTCTTTTCCCTGAGGATGAAGAGCATACTGATATGTCATATTTTCAGCTGAGATTTGCTCTCACTAACCGTAATGTAACATATCTTGGATCAATGGTTATAACCCTTATGCTCACGATGTTTGAATATCTTGAAGCAAATTGGGCAATGATTTGTGATGATATAGAAAAGGGAACCATCAATCCTTCTGTAAGATGTCCCCAGTCTTTAAGAGATAAATATTCAAAAAAATTAAAGCCTGATCCCAAAAGAGCCGCTGAGCTTCGCGCTGAATTTCAGAAGGGCTTTGATACTGAAATACCGATTGCGCAAAGAGTCTGGCCAAAGGTATGTTGGGGCTACGGAATGATAAGCTCTACGCTTTCAATTTATGTTGAAAAGCTTCACAGGTATATTGGTGATATTCCGTTGCATAATATGGGATACGCCGCATCTGAGGGATATATGGCAATGCCCATAACTCTCAATGCGAATGATTATGTGCTTCTTCCCAGAAGTATTATTTATGAATTCCTTCCCGTTGATGCTCCCGACGGAACAAGACCTTTATTTATGAATGAGCTTGAGGTTGGCAAAGAATATGAAATTATTGTTACCAATTTCTCCGGCCTTTACAGATACCGTATACTTGACATTGTAAGAGTTACGGGAATGCATAATAAAACTCCTAAGATAGAATTCCTGTACAGATCTAACATGGGCCTTAATGTTGCAAACGAAAAGACAACAACACAGATGCTCGATCATGTTGCAAATGAAGTACAGAAAAAATTCAATATTTCGTTCAACGGTTACAGCTATTACGGTGATACTGATGAAACAGGATCACTTCCGAGATATGCATTTTTGTGTGACACTGAGTCTGATTTCCCCACTGAAAATAATCAGGAGCTTGTTTCCTTTATTGATGAAGCATTCAGAGAGACAAATGAAAAGTACGATAAATACAGAAGATGGGGAATGCTCAGAGAACCAGTAGTATATCAGCTTGAAACCGGTTCATATTCTGCTTATAAGTCATCTCTTGTTGCTCAAGGCAGAGTTCTTAATCAGATTAAGCCTGTTGTCGTAATTAATACCCCTGAAAGAAAAGAATTCTTCTTCTCAAGAATTAAAAATAAATAAATTGTAGTATTATAAAAGTGTCTTACTGAATTGGTGAGACACTTTAGTATAAGTCGGAGGAAAATTATGGATAAGAATCTCACAAAAAAGACCTGGTTCAATATAATTCTTTTCAGCTTCACAGGACAGCTTGCATGGAATGTTGAGAATATGTGCTTCAATGTATTTATGTATAACTCCATCTATGCTGATGCAACACAGGAAGCCGCTTCAAGATTTGAAGCAATGTCAGCAGTCAATGTCATGGTTGCAAGCTCTGCAGTTGTTGCCGTTCTTACTACCTTTATTATGGGTAATCTCAGTGACAAATTCAGAAACAGACGTCTGTTTATATCAATCGGATATATTGCGTGGGGTATAATTACAGGTTTATTCGGTTTTATTACAAAAGATAATGTTGCTTCTCTTACTGGAATTTCTGATGAAGTAAAGCTTCTTCTTGCAAGTGTTTGGGCAGTAATTATTATGGACTGCATAATGACTTGTATGGGATCAACAAGTAATGATTCTGCATTTAATGCTTGGGTTACTGATATAACAACCCCGTCAATAAGACCTAAGGTTGAAACTGTTCTCGCTGTTCTTCCTCTTGTTGCTACTGTTGTTGTTCTCGGTTTTAATACTCTTGCACAGGCAGGTACAATTTCTTATACCACATTCTTCATCGGTCTCGGTGTCTTTGTTATTCTCTGCGGTGTTCTCGGCTTATTTATTCTTGAAGAGCCTAAGTCTAAGAGCCCTGAAAATGAAAAGATTCCTTATTTCAAAAACCTTGTATATACCTTCCGTCCCTCCGTTATCAAGGAAAACAGCCGTCTGTATCTTGCTCTTGCAGCTTTCTCCTGTATAAGTGTAGCTTTTCAGACCTTCTTCCCGTATTTCTTTATTTACATTCAGCATGCACTTCTTCCCGGTCTTGAAACAATTAAGATTTCTGCACTTCCCATAATTGCAGTGGTTTTAGGTCTTGCAGTATCCGTTGGTGTGGCTGTTGTCTTTATGAGGATGGCAGCAAAGGATAAGAAGTCTATCTTTGTTCCCAGTATTGTTTTTATTTTTGTAGGTCTTATGGGTGCCGCTTTAAGTAAGAATAACATCTTCTATTTCATTGCATGTGCACTTCCTGCTGTTGTTGCATATTTTATTTTCTCAATTCAGCTGGGTGCACTTGTCAGAGACTTTACTCCAGAGGGTAAGGCTGGGCTTTTCCAGGGTGTCAGAATGATTTTTGTTGTTCTTATTCCTATGGTTATCGGTCCCAAACTCGGTGAAATTGCAAGCAAGGGCTCACAGATTTATTATGAAAATGAGGTTCATGTGCAGAAGCTTCTTCCTTCTGCAAGTATGTTTGCATATGCAGCCGTTGCCGCTGCTGTTGCCCTTATTCCTCTTATCATCCTTATGAAAAAGGGAATAGAGCTGAAAGAAGAGCAGAAATAATATTTATAATGCAGGATATCTCTTACGGTATCCTGCATTATTGTATTTAATTTCAACACTTTTGCATAATTCTATTCAGAATATTGACAATTACAGGAAATAGTATTAAAATTAAGAAAAAACTGAAAGGCAGGCGGACAAAATGACAAAGATGTTCGTGAATTCTGAATCTACAAACCGGAGTGCAATTTTGTCTGTTTGCAAATAATTTTATTATTTTATGTAAACTCGACGGCATCTCCGTATATTTTCGGAGGTGCCTTAATTTTTTGGGAGTTGATTATATGAGCAATCAAAACATTTTTGATAATGAAACATTTTTTGAAGGTTACAGCGATTTAAGAAGCAGAGAAATCAACTCAAATAATATGTTGGAACAACCTGCTATGAAAGAAATGTTACCAGATATGGTAGGTAAAACAGTGTTAGATTTAGGTTGCGGTTGCGGTGCTAATTGCATTGAGTTTATAAAAATGGGAGCAAGTAGTGTTGTTGGGGTTGATATTTCTGAAAAAATGCTTTCAATAGCTATAAAAGAAGCATACCATGAAAATATTGAATACATAAATATGAGTATGACAGATATATCGATTTTTAACAAAAAATTTGATTTGGTTTACAGCTCTTTGGCATTTCATTATATTGAAGATTTTGAAAAGCTTTGTAAGGATGTATATGAACGGCTCAACGAAAACGGCGTTCTATTGTTTTCACAAGAACATCCGCTTGTTACCGCAACAATAGACGGTAACGGACATTATAATAAAAATGAAAACGGCAGAAAGGTTTCATATACATTTTCAAATTATAATGAACCTGGTGAAAGATGCGTTCATTGGTATGTTGACGGTGTAAGAAAATACCACAGAACATTCAGTGATACATTAAATGCTTTGGTAAAAGCTGGGTTTTCTATTGATGCCGTTTGCGAACCTCAGCCTAAAAATTGGGCAATAGAGAAATGGCCGGCCTTATACGATGAGTTTATTAAACCGTCTTTTTTAATAGTAAAAGCAAGAAAAATATAATTATAAGGTGAATTTTATGCCTATATTTACACTAACATTTTGTGCAATTATCGTTTTAATTTATTTACTTGATAATTTTATTGTAATTCCCAAAACAGAAACAGTAACACTCAAAGAGAAACTGTGGGCGGGACATAACAAAGGCTGCATAAACCACGCTCTGCATCTGTCTGAAAGGAAAATCAAAAAAGGACAAGTCTGGCGTTTAATATCATCATCGTTTCTTCATGTCGGTGTTGTTCATATTGTGTTTAATGCTGTGGCAGTTTTAATCGCAGGTTGGGCGGTAGAATCTTATCTTGGGGCGCTTAAAACTGCAGTATGCTTTTTCGGTGCAACTCTTGTTTCCGGATTTTTTATGACATTTTTCTATAAGCTTCAAGAGGGTGAAGGATCATCTCCCGGCATATACGGACTGATAGCTGTGTTTGTTATTCTTGCTGTTAAAAACGGAACAGTTTTTTTCTCACCTGTGCATTGGGTTGCCTTGATAGTTTTAGCGATATACGCAGTCAGCGGAATGTTTATGGGGAAAGCAACATTTTTTGAACACATTTCCGGTTTTTCAGGCGGTCTGCTGTTGGGATTAATTTTTATGTAATCTGAAAGGATTATGGCATTATGGTAAGAAAAGCAATTTGTGATGATATCCCTGAGATATCACGATTATACCGTGAACAATTCAAAGAAATGGCAAAACTGATTCCCGATTTTATAAAAGAAGGTAATCAAAGCAAGGAGTTTCTTGAAAAAATCATTTCAGATGATAATTCGGATATTCTCGTTTATGTGAACAACGGTGCTGTTGTTGGTTTCATTTTACTTCAAGCAAAATCAAGACCTGTCTTTGAATTTATGTTACCCGGTAAATTCTGTTATATAATGGATATAATTATAACAGAAATACACCGTGGTAAAGGATTTGGTACGGTTCTTATAAACTTTGCAAAAGAATGGGCTAAAGAAAAGAATTGTTCTTTTATTAATCTTGATGTTCTTGTGAATAATCCCGGTGCTGTCAGACTGTATGATATACTTGGATTTATTCCAAAATCACAGGAGATGTACTGTAAATTATAGTCAGGAGCAAATTATAATGCTTGAAAAAATGAGTGATTTTTTTGATAAACGGTTAGACGGTTACGATGAGCATATGATGAGCAACATTGAATCGGCAAATGGATTTTATTTATATACAGCCGAATTGTTGCCTACAACCAATGGTGCAAAAATTCTTGATTTAGGTTGCGGCACTGGACTTGAATTAGAACCTTATTTCAGGCTTAATCCTTCCGTACAAATAATGGGAATCGACTTAACCGAATCTATGCTGAATGTATTAAAAGCTAAATTTCCCGAAAAGGATTTGAGCTTGATATGCGGTTCTTATTTTGACGTTCCCTTTGAAGAAAACGCTTTTGATGCCGCAGTTTCCGTTGAATCCCTGCACCATTTCACAAAAGAAGAAAAAGTCCCGCTTTATATGAAACTCTGTAAGGCATTAAAGGATGGAGGATATTTCATTCTTACCGATTATTTTGCTTTGTCCGATATCGATGAAAAATCATTCCGAAACGAGTTGCTTCGTCTCAAAAAGGAACAAGGCATTGATGATAATGAATTTTATCATTATGACACCCCATTAACTGTTGAACATGAAACCGAAGCTTTGCTTGAAGCGGGTTTTTCTTCCGTTGAGGTGTTGAATAACTGGGGAGCGACATTTACATTAAAGGCGATTAAACAGGAGTAACTATGACAAACCTAGAAATATTGCAAATCGCATTGCAACAATCAGCGTTTGACTGCAACTGCAATGCAGATGATTTTCTTACAACCGAAAACAAAATTGTTTTATCACAGAAAAATGAAAAAGCAAGGGTGTATATGCCATTGCCCCTTGAATGTGATTTGGTATCATACGGAAATAATATTGTTGCACAGGTCAGTCCGAGAATGAAAGAAACTGTTGAGTGGTATATAGGCAAATATGCCGTTGAGCATTGCTTTGAAGCCCCCAATGTTATTGCACTCAATGAGAAACTGGCGGAGTTTGGATATAAAGTCTGCTTCATGGCTGAATACTTTCTGCCTGAAGTCAATGAACTCAAAGAATTATCTTGCGAATATGAACTGAAAGTTCTGCACCCTGAAGATTTTGAACAGTATTATACAGCCGATTGGTGCAACGCTTTGTGTGAAAAGAGAAAGCATCTTGATAAACTCGCTGTAGGTGCATTCGACAACGGCAAACTCATAGGACTTGCAGGTTGTTCTGCCGACTGTGAAACTATGTATCAGATTGGTGTTGATGTTCTACCCGAATACAGAAGAAAAGGTGTTGCATCAGCAATCACAAGCAGGCTTGCAATCGAAACATTGAAGCTCGGTAAAGTACCGTATTACTGTGCCGCTTGGTCGAATATTAAATCTGTCCGTAATGCTATCAGAAGCGGCTTCAGACCTGCGTGGGTTGAACTGACAGCAAGAAACAGCGAATTTGTTGATGATATGAATAAATAAGCAGTTTTTTAATATTAAAAATTTGACCAACGGTAATTTGTAAAGAGTTAATCATACAGATTTTTAAGAGGAATTATTATGACCGAAATTAAGCTGATGGCTGAAACAAGCTGTGTATTAATAAAGCTGATAATGTGATGCCCGATTGTTGAAGCACAGTTTACAACAAAAGGGTGATTTTATGAAAAAGCAAGAGAAAAAGCTTTCAAAAATTAAATATGTTTTATTTTTGTTGAAGCCGTTTTGGAAATACGGAAAAGGTTATGTTCTGACTGTTCTTCTTATGTCTGTTGTGCTTCAACCTGTATCATTATACCTTATAGCTCGTTTACCTCAGAAAGCTATTGATGCTGTTATAAATGAAATGTCCCGTAATGATGTAATTTACATAATTGTTGTATATACTCTGTTTATTGTTCTTGTTTCCGCATTGGAAAAGGTTATAAAGATGGTATATACGCAAATGACTCTTGTGAATGTATGCAATAAAATAAAAAATGATGTCAACAAAAAGGCTTTATATACGGACTATAAATACTATGATACCCCCGATTTTTATTTAAAGTTTATTTACGCTCAGGATAATTTTCCTGTCCATGCACAGAATGTCGTTATGATTTTGCCAGATATTTTAAAGGGGATTTCAACAACTGTTGCTATGGTTGCAATAATTGCAGTTGCAGGTCCCGTTCTGCTTGGAATTACGGTGTTTTTCGTTATACTTAATGCACTTGCGGAGCTTCCCTTGATAAAGCCCAATGCTGATTTTGAGAAAAGCCTAACGGATGTATGGAGACCGATGGAATATACAAGCAGGGTGCTGAAAACAAAGGAAAATGCCGCCGAGCTTCGTTCATCGGAAGCTGGAGAAAAGCTTATAAATACAATAAATTTATCTATGGTTAACTTTCAGAGAATATATAAACAGTTTATGAAAAAGGTTGCACCTTTTCATCTTCTGCATGGTGCTATATCTCCCATTCAGTCTGCCTGTATACTCTCATACATAATATTTTTTGTGATTAACGGAGATAAATCTCAGATAGGATTATATGCATCTCTTACCGTAGCCGCTACTGCGTTAGCTTCAAGTCTCAGCGGTGCGGCAAGCAGTATTATTGAGATTCTCGGGTGTATAGCAAACGGTGAAAATGTAGCGGAGTTTTTTGAAGCAAAATCTGTAATTGAACCCGAGAATGATAATTCTTTATCTGCCCCCTCGGGAAATTTTGAAATAGAATTTAAGAATGCGTCATTTGGATATGATGAAGAATTCTTGTTATTTGAAAACTTTAATCTTCACATAAAATCCGGTGAACGTGTAGCTATTGTTGGTGAAAACGGTGCAGGTAAGTCCACGCTTACAAAACTCCTGCTGAGATTGTATGATGTAAATAGCGGTGAAGTTCTTATTAACGGTATAAATATAAAAGAATATGATATTCATCAACTCCGTCTTCAGATGGGTGTTGTCTTTCAGGATGTCCGCGTGCTTGCAATGAGTCTCAGGGATAATCTGACAGTATATAATGATGTTTCTGATGATGAGCTTTGTAAGGTATTGGATAAAGTCGGTTTGTCCGATGTACTAAGACGTGCCGATTTCGATTTTGATACAATGATTTCACATGAGTTTACTGAAGACGGTATCTCACTTTCTGGCGGTGAATCTCAGAAATTGATGCTTGCAAGATTATTTACAAAATCTTTCGGACTTCTGATTCTTGATGAACCTTCTTCTGCACTTGATCCATTATCTGAAATTAAGCTGATGCAGAATATTCTTGCTGTATCAAATGAAGCCACAACCCTTATGATTGCACACCGCCTTTCAACTGTCAGAAATTTTGACCGCATTTGTCATATTGAAAACGGAAAAATTATTGAAAGCGGCACACATGACGAGCTGATGTCAATTAAAGGTAAATATTATGAAATGTTTATAAAACAAGGAGAAAATTATCAGAATTAAGTATGGGTGATGAACTATGATATTTGAAGAAAAGAAAATCACATTAAAAAACGGCATTGCGGCAACACTTAAAACTCCTGAAATTTGTGATGCCGAAAAAATGCTGGGTCTCATAAAAACAGCAAGCGGTGAAACTGATTTTCTTGTACGTTATAAAGATGATTGGGAGAGCACAACTGTTGAAAGTGAAGAAAAATGGATTAAAAATAATCGTGAGTCCGAAAATGATTATGTAATTACTTGTTTTGTTGATGGGGAAGCTGCGGGCTGTTGTGAAATATCCTTTATGGACGGTTCCAAGACCTTTCACAGAGCCGGTATCGGTATATCTGTATTAAAGAAGTATTGGAATATTGGTATCGGTTCTGCTATGTTCAGTGAAATTATTGCAATTGCAGAAAATCATAAAGCTACAGAAATTGTTGAGCTTGAATATATTGAAGGAAACAAAAGAGCTAAGGCACTTTATGAAAAATTCGGCTTTGTTGAAATCTGTGTGAAGCCCCGTGCATATAAGCTTAAAGACGGCACTTTTCAGAACTCGGTTTATATGCAAAAGTTGTTGTAAAGGATTTGATATCTTATGAAATTAGTAATAATATTCGGTGATATTGCCGTTGGTAAAATGACAGTAGGACAGGAGCTTGCAAAGATAACTGCTCTCAGATTGTTTCATAACCATATTACGATTGAGTCGGTTATAGAGGTTTTCGGATATTATGACGGAAAAACTATAAGTCGATTAAGAGAGGTTTTCTTTGAAGAGTTTTCAAAAAGCGATAATTACGGTATGATTTTTACATATGTATGGGCTTTTGATCACCAGAGTGACTGGGACTATATAAAATATGTTTCCGATATATTTTCAAAGCAAGGTTCCGAAGTTTATTATGTTGAGCTTGTAGCTTCTCAGGAAATAAGACTCAAAAGAAATATCACAGAAAACCGACTTGTAAATAAGCCTTCAAAAAGAAATCTTGATTTCTCTCTCCGGAATTTGATTGATACAGATAAAAAATACCGTACAGAAAGTTATGATGGTGAAATCAGTTTTTTCAACTATATCAAGATTGATAATTCAGACCTTGAACCCCAAACTGTAGCTAAAATGATAAAGGACAGATTTGAATTGTGATAGGTGAAGCTATGCAAAAAGTTATAGTAATTGGTTGTCCCGGAGCGGGAAAAAGTACTTTTTCAAGGAGACTGCATGATATAACAGGATTGCCTTTATTCCATCTTGATCTGCTCTATTGGAACAGTGACAAAACAACTGTCAGCAAGGAAGCTTTTCGGAAAAGACTTCAGAATATCCTCGTTCTCGACAAGTGGATAATTGACGGAAATTACGGTAGCACAATAGAAATGAGGATAGCTGAATGTGACACTGTCATCTTTCTCGATTTTGATGTTGATGTTTGTCTTTCGGGTGTAAAAGAAAGACAAGGAAAGGCACGGCAGGATATGCCTTGGACAGAAACGGAAGATGATGAAGAATTTTTGAAATTTATAAGGAGTTTTGAAACGGAAAGTAAACCGAAAATTCTTGAACTCTTGATGAAGTATAAAGAAAAGAATATTTTGATTTTTAAGAACAGAGAAGAAGCAGCAGATTATATAAAAATGAGGGAATTAAATGTTTGACTATGCTAAAATAAATTCAGAAACTTGGGATTCGTGGGCAGAAGACGGCTGCATATGGTCATTGCCAATAAGCCACGAAGAATATGAAAAAACAACTGCTGAGAATTTTTCAGTTTATCTAACACCCTGCATTCGTGTTCCTTATGAATGGTTTGGTGAGCTTAATGGCAAAAAGGTGTTGGGACTTGCAAGCGGCGGAGGTCAGCAGATGCCGGTCTTTGCAAAGCTCGGTGCAGTTTGTTCAGTGCTTGATTATTCCAACAAGCAGCTTGAAGCAGAAAAAACAGTATCCGAAAGAGAAGGCTACAGTATTGAAATTATCAAAGGTGATATGTCTAAGCCTCTTCCTTTTGAAGATGAAAGCTTCGATTTAATCTTTCATCCCGTTTCAAATGTCTATGTGGAAGATGTTTATCATATCTGGAATGAGTGCTACAGAATATTAAAAAAGGACGGCAGATTACTTTCCGGCCTTGATAACGGGATAAGTTATCTCTTTGAAGAAAACGATCCGTTACGGGTTGTGAATTCTTTGCCGTTTAATCCTCTTAATATGCCGAAAGAGAAGCGTGATGCAATGATTGAAAACGGTGACGGTGTGCAGTTCAGCCATACTCTTGACGAACAAATCGGCGGTCAGCTCAAAGCAGGATTTAATCTTAAAGCATTATACGAAGACCGTGACAGAGAAGGCGGCAGTGAGATAGGAAAATACTATCCGCAGTATTTTGCTACGCTTGCCGTGAAATAAGGTGATACTATGAAAATTATCAACACCTGTGATAAAATCAAATCAGTATTTGCTGACGGTTTCACCATTGATTTATGGCGGAAATATGCAAGTGAAATATCGAAAGAACTTCCGTCAAAATGCGAAAAAGATGCAAAAGAATACGATTTTTATAAGAGTGTTTTTCCCATTCTTGAAGCCTCTTTGAGTGCAGAAAAGATTGATTTTGTAAGCAGAAGCTTTCAGACAGTAATTGAAACATTGAATGAAAATCTGACAAAGCTTTTTGACACAGAGCCGGATATTAATATTATTCTGTATATGGGACTTTGTAACGGTGCAGGGTGGGCAACTACGCTTGATGGTAAGAATACCGTTCTTCTCGGAATTGAGAAAATTATCGAGCTAAATTGGGTTGATGAAGCAAATATGCGAGCACTGATATTGCACGAAATCGGTCATTTGTGGCATAAGATAAACGGAAATATTCATATTGGCGAATATTCAAAACGAAGTAGATGCATCGCACAGCTTTACTGTGAGGGTGTTGCTATGGTTTGTGAGCACATTCTCTGCGGAGACAGTGAATTTTATCATCAGGATAAAGACGGCTGGCTCAGTTGGTGCTATAAAAATGAGAACGAAATTAAAAAGGAATATCTGCGCCGACTTAATGAAAAAGAAAGCGTTCAGGATTTTTTCGGAGATTGGTGTTCTTGGCGCGGACATTCTGATGTTGGATATTTCCTCGGCTGCCGTTTTATTGAAAATCTTATGAAGAGTTATTCCCTGAAGGAAATTGCAAGAATGAGGTATCGGTTACTAAACAAAGCATTTACCGAATTTGTAAATACAGTTATTGAACCGCTTAATCCCGATGAATATTATAAATGCTCAAATATTTGGAATATGAAAACGCAACCTTTTGCTGAAAAATGGAAAGAGGAAATTGCAAAAGGCAACAGACTTGTTTTTGTATATAAAATCAACGGAGAGTTTCTCTGTGAAGGTGCATTGGTTTTAGATTCCGAAGATACAGATTACACAATTCCGGACAAGCGTGTTTATGTTTCAAGGGTGATAGTCAAAAAAGAATACAGAAACCGTGGTATTGGCAGTGAAATGCTACGCTTCCTCATAAATAAGGCTAAAGAAATGGGCTTTTCTGAAATGTCTGTCGGTGTTAATAAGGACAATAATAATGCTCTGCATCTTTACAGAAAATACGGCTTTACAGAAGTTCTGTTTGACGGTGCTGATGAAAATGGTGAATATTTAAAGCTGATGAAAAAAATATGATTCTTAGGAGATAAATATGCTAAAAAGCCATATTGAATTTTGCAAAAATAGACCTTTTGTTGCAATAAACGGGGAACTATATTATCCGCTTGCATACACAACATACTTTGAAGAATGTGCTGAATATGCTGATTTTATTAAAAGCGGATACCGAATGTTCTTCGTGAATGTTTCGTTTTCCGATTTACCAATCAACAATACAACCGGCTTCAGTCCTTTTCTTACAGGAGTTTTTGAAGATGATAAGCCCGATTATAGTGAATTCGACGGTCGAATAAAAGAACTTCTGTCCCTTTGTCCCGATGTTCTGATTTTTCCGCGTATTAATATTGCGATGCCGCGTAAATGGATTAGCGAAAACAGGGAAGAGTGTGTTAATACTCCTACCGGCTTCAGAGAATCATTGTATTCTGATAAATATCTCAGTGACGGGGGAAAACTCTTGCTTTCCCTTGTTGAACATATAAGAAAATCGGATTATGCTGACAGAATTGCAGGTTACCAGCTTTGCGGCGGCAATACACAGGAATGGTTTCACCACGACCTTAAGGGCTCATTCTCACGTACAAGCTTTGATAAATTCTGTATGTGGATGAATGAAAGATATAATATCTCTAATGTTCCAAAAATTTTCAAAGATGATTTGGAAAATGATGTATTTAATGAGACTATCGCCCGTTTTGGAGAATTTTCATGCGAAATGGCGGCAAAAACAGCAGAGCATTTCTCAAAAATTCTGAAAGAATATATTGATGGTGAACAGATAGTGGGTGTGTTTTACGGCTATAATGCATATCTTAATGAAGTTCTTTGGGGACATCACGGATTAAGACATATTGTTGCATCTCCGTTTATAGATTTCTTTTCTTCACCATGCGGTTATGACGAAAGCAGAAGTCTTGGGGTTGATTGGAGTGATATGCTTCCTACAGCTTCTCTTAAGGCAAATAATAAGCTATATTTTGTTGAGTGTGATATAAGAACGCATCTTACAAAAAGAATGCAGTCATCACGTCCCGGAAAATATCCCGAGTCCATCTATCTGCAAGAGGATACCAACGGCAAAAAAACTGTATGGTCTGGTCCTGAAACAAAAGAATTATCACTGTCTGCTCTAAGAAAAGCTTTCATTCATCAGCTTTGCAAGGGTTCCGGAATTTGGTGGTTTGATATGTGGGGCGGATGGTACCATGATGCTGATATTATGTCAGAGCTTTGTAAAATGCGTGAAACTGTATCCGCATCCTTCCACAAAGATTCCAATGCTTTCCCGAAGGCTGAAACTGTTGTTTTTATAGATGAAAAGGCATATTTTGGAGCTCGAACCCATTCTGTAAATATTATACGAGGAAATTTGGGAAAAACTGGTATTCCTTTTGATTTCTGTATGGTAGAGGATTGCGAAAGTGTAATTGAGGATTACAAGGCTGCAGTATTCACTGCACCTGTTTCATCAGCATCAGGAATAAAAGCAAAAAAGCTTTGTAAAACTGCGAATGTGCATTATATTGAAACAAATCCCGAAAAGCCGTATTATTCAAAAGATGAGTTGATGAAGTTCCTTATTTCTTGCGGTGTTCATTGCTATAACGATAACGGTAATGTAATTTACTGCGGTAACGGATATCTCGGTGTTCACGCTGTAAGTGACGGTGATATTGAAATCAGATTGCCTGCGAAATACATCGTAAAATCATTGCTTGGAACTGAGTTTTCATCAGAAGAAACAGACATCTTCCATATTTTTATGAAACAATACGATACAGCAGTTTTTGAATTGAGCTGAATAGTGTATATGAAAATTCCCCCTCCGAGTGTATCTCGGAAGGGGAAATATTGTTATTGATAATTTATTTTACTTCTGCAATAAGCTCTTCAAAAGCTTTTGTTAACGCAGAGCCTGATTTTGTTGAGGATGCATTAATTTCTTCGTTTTCTGTGAACATTGAATGAATGTCGTTATCAGCGAGAATGTAACCTATCTGGTCATTATTAAGACCAAAGCAGATGAGCTTGTTGACCTTTGCCGTTTCACTCATAGGAGCATAATCCCAAGTATCGTTTGTCCAGCTCTTGTCAGCTCCGATAACACCGCCCCAAATAATTTCGGGAGCAATTTCGCCGGGAATCATAACAACACCGACCTCATTGCCAAGTTCCATATAACCAATCTCGGTGATAATATTGTAACCAAGACCGTCTTTTGTTATAACACTGTTAATAAGACCTTCTCTTACAACAAGAGTAAGAATCTGATTATCGGTTTCAATTGTTACTTCTCTTACAGCAATGTTGAGAACAGGATCAAGCTCGATTTCATTGTCAATTGAAATTGCTTTTTCCGCAAGAGCGGCACCGTATGCAGCAACTCTTGTTTTGTTGTCGTTGGATTCTGTAACTATCGTATCATATTCCGTTGTAATTGCAAGCTCAGCTCCCTGTACATAAACAACATCAGCATTTGTGTTTTCTTTGATATACTGCTTGAAATAATAGGGGAAGTCAGCTGAAATTACTTCTGAGCCTGCTCCGAAGCCTACGCAGTGTATACCTGCTTCGCAAAGCCAGATTTCATTTGAATTTTCGTTATCGGGATCAAAACGGAATCTGTGAAGCTCGCCGTCAAAGGTAATGGGTTGACGCTTATCGTACACAAGCTCACTTGCATCAACGCTGCCGTAGTAAAGAGAGCCGGTTTCCATATCGTTGACTGCAGTCATAACGGCATCAGCAACAACATTGTATAAATTATTCATGAAGTTGACAGATTTGCCGCCGACATAGCTTTCAATATCAGCACCGAAAAGGCTTAAAGCAGGGTTTTTAAGGATAGCAGGAACAAGGGGAGCGCCCATGCCGAGAATATCAATACCTGAATGCTGGTGAAGTACTGAAACATTTATGCTAATAATGTTATTTTTTTCAGCAAAATCCTTGAGCTTGTTTCTTATAGCAAGAACATCACCTCTTGCAAGACCGTAGCCGTCAAGTACTGCCTGAACAACAATTCCGCTTGTGCCGTCAGAAATTGCATATACATTTACTCCCTGATCGTCAATAACAGCAGTAGGAACTCGGCCTTCCATTACTTCAAGTGTGCCTGCCATATAGTAAGTACCGTCAAAAATATCAAGGCCTTCAAGAAGAGATGCATAAGCATAACCTGCACTCCACTTTGCACCGTCTGCGACTTCGGTATCAAATGTATCTTCACCTGAATAGAAGCCGTCCGGAGAGGTATATTCGTCATATTTTTGCCATGTACCACCGAGGTTTCTTCCGGGGATAAGAAGATTAAGCACTTTGCCGAGATAAAAAACAAGTTTGTCAAGAATCTGGTAAAGGGTTGCTTCAATTCTTGCTTCTGTGCTTTCTGAGGGATCGATTTTAGATGCTGCAGATGCAGGAACAGCCATTGTAAGCATTACAAAAATAGCTGCAAGCACGAGAGCAATCATCTTTTTTGCTTTTTTCATAATTTTTTCCTCCATTACTATTAATCTGTTTTAACAGAATTAACCTTATTTATAATTATGCTGAAATTTTCAGCAATAATTGATGCAGTTTCCGGTCCCATTGAATTTGTTTCTTCGTAATGTCTTCTTCCGAATCTGTCAATTGCTTTGTCAAGATACGGAGAGTCAACATTAAGCATAAAATCATTTGGCGGCAAAACATATCCAAGCTCGTCATTTGCTAATCCGAATATCAGAAGATTTTTATTATCAGCAATCTCGACAAGAGGTATCGGATTAATGTCCGGTGATAATCCTTCTGCTGATTCATCTTCTGTAAGATATCCGCCATAGGCAAGCTCGGGGAAAAGCTCACAAGGAATCATTAGAATTGCAAGGTCATCAATCTCATAATAATTGAGTTCAGATTTAAGTGCTTTTTTATCTGAATAGGGGACACTGTATGCATCAGCATTTAGCAGTCCGAGTTGACAGGCAATTGTAAGAACAGGGTTTTCAACGGGAACATAAAATTCCTGTTTCATAAAGCTTATTCTCGGTTTGAGTAACTTTTCATTGTTTATAGAAAGAGCGTATTCAGCAAGCTTATATCCTATATTTCTTGTGGACTCAAGAAGTCTGTTTTCTTTTCTCAGGGTATTCTCATCTTCAATTTCCATGCTGATCATGCCACCGATTGCACCGACACCGTAAATAGTTTCAGCACCAGTGACAGCTCTGATTTTTTCCCTTAGGTAACATGGAAAGTCGGCGCTTACAAGGGAATTGCATCCCTGTAAAGATTCAGAGTGAGAAGCAAAGTTGAGAAAATAAATTTCTCTTGTGCCGTCGTCGGGTACAAATCTCAATCGTGTTAAGGTTTTTGAGTACACAACAGGTGTTCTTATGTCTTCCTGCATATCGGGAACTTCAATAGTTCCGTGATACAGTTTTCCTTTCCTTCTGTCTCTGTATGCCGCACTCGCAGCAGTTATTACAGCATTAAACATAATTGTCATAAATTTTCTGTTTTTGCCTGTATGCGGAAGCTTGCCCCAGATTCCCATTGTGTCAATGCCGGCGTGATTATGAGTGCTCATAATTGTGATTGAGCGGCAACCGGTTTTATCGGAAAATTCAGACAATGCATTCTTTAATGAATTTACATCTTTGTTAAGAAGGCCGACAATGTCAAGGGAAACAAAAAGATGACCGCCGTTACCTGAATTGTCATCCAACCACAATGCATGTGCATATTGCGGATCAATAACACCTTTTGCCGGATTATTTTCACCGTAACCTGCAATGTAGTATTTTTTTGTTTTTATATAGTCAGGAAGCATAACTGCTTTGCCGAAGCCGGCAGTAAAAGCTTCACCATGTGCTTCTTTTTGATAATAAAACTCACCTTCGGGAAGAGGTTCTGTATAATCGTATTTGCCGATTTTTGTTATATTTTTCAGTGCCGTTGAAGCAATTTTTGAAAAATCCATAAATCATACTCCCAATTCTTCTTTAAGTTCCATAAAGGCTTTGATAATAGTAGAACCGGCATTCTGTCCGAGACCGATTAACTCGTGGTAATGATTTCCGAATTCACCGAGAACATAATCGTTATCAGGAACAATATACCCGACAGCATCGTTTGCAAGTCCAAAAGCAATAAGTTCTCTGTTGAATATTTCTGTCAGAGGGGGATAGGGGAAGTCAAAACCGTTATATGAAGCACTTGCCTTTAATGAATCACCGCCGGTAAGCAGGTCGGAACAGAATTCACCGGGTACGAGAACAACAGAAAGCTCCTTTCCGAATTCAATAAAACCGATTTCTGTTATGATTGAATATGTTCCGTCCTTTTCTCTGAGAACCTTATATGAAACAAGGTTTAATTTGCCGACAATTTGTATAAGCGGATTGGTTACGGAAATTTTAACTTCTTTTAATTTGATGTTGAGAATCGGTTTGATGTTGGTTTCTTTAACGGGTACCCAATTATCACACCAAAGAGTATATTTTGCATTGTTGAGCAGAGAAGACTTTTTGTCTTTCTCTATGATTTCTTCGTTGTAAAGTGTCGAATCCGATTTGATTTCATCAAGAGTTTTTGTGAGAGAAAGAGTAATTTTACCCAATTCATCTCCGAATCTTATTGATTTTTCGTATCTGTGTTTAAGTGTTACACCGTCATCAGAAGCACCGCAGGACATATATATTGCACATATCGCACCGTTAAAGAACATAAAATTATATCCGGCTTTGTTGATTGTCTGTCCCATGTAGTAAATATATTCGCCGCACAGGTCTCTTCCTGTTCCGTGACCGTCTGATGTCGGAAGTCCTGCTACATCGGGGTGTGCACCCATTGTTGCAATAATTGTTGGTGTTGCATTTTTTTCATCGGGAGTAAAAATAAGTCTTGTGATTTTGGTGACAAGGCTTGTTGCTGATTTTCTGTTTTTGTTATTGAAATAATCGGTTCCGATATCCTTCTGTGCGAGTGTCATTTTTCCCGGAAGCATACTTTCATAAGCCTCAAGAAGACCGTTTGCGACCTTTGTTGCGAGAGTGTACATAAATTCACTGTCTGCACCGCTGACATATGTACCTTTACCTTTTTTGTTCTTCTTTTTGTTATGAAGAACTTTTGAAAGTGTATCAGTCCAAAGACCTTGTGTATCAACACATGAATGTGCGTGTGTTGAAAAAATGTTAACGGAGGCTATTTTAGCTTCAGGATGCTTATACTTCATAAGATCAAGAAATCTTCTGCGTATAAGCTTTATGTCTGCATTACCCGTTCCTATAGAATCTATTGTGCCGAAAAAAGATGTTCCGTTGCCGGAATTATCATCCAGAGCAATTATTCGGCACTGCATTTTATCAATAATTTTTTGAATTCTGTTGTTGAATTTGTTATCAGGTGTAAGATAGCCGCCAAGATAATAATCTTTTTCAAGATAATCGTATGGAGTAAGGTCTGCAATTGCATAACCTAATTTCCATTGTGCATTCTTCGATGCGGTTTTTCTGAATTTTTTGTTTCCTTCAAAAAAGTATTCACTTGTGTATTCGGCGGCATTAACGAAGGACGGACCGTCATTCAATGAATCTGCAAAACCGCCGAGCAACTTGTAAATAGTTCTTTCTGTGAAGCGTACAAATTGTTCAGATGATAAAAAATCTGACATAAATTTCTCTTCCTCCAAATAAATTAAATTGCAGTGTTTTCTTGGTTTTTATAAACAATAAACTTACAGAAAAGGTATTCTGTAATCATATTGCAAGCCATTGTAACAGCAAGAACAATGTATTCTATAGCCGAAATATTTGCAAAAGTTGTTGTAAAGTAATTGCCGAGAATGGTGGAAACGGGAGTAAAAATAAGATAAAAACCGAAAACCTTCAGCATCGCAACGGGAATATTTGCTGCTGATTTGAATGTAAATTTTCTGTTGAATGTAAAGTTCCATATAACAGAAAGCAACAGAGCTATGAGGTAAATCGGACCGTATTCATTGGTCATAACTGCTTTGATGGATTCGTTTGATGATATGAGATTTTGCATATATTCAGTTTTAATCAGAACCTCGTTCATTAGGGTGAAGCTTCCTATCTGAATTATGCCGGCTGAACATGAAAAGAGTGCGAATTTTATAAATTGAAATATGTTAGTCTTGTTAGATTTTTTGTCAGACAAATAGATCACATCTTTCATTTTTGTTTATAATATCATAATATTTATTCGTTTGCAATAGAAAGGTTGTTGCTAAACTGTGAAAATTGTGATATTATAACAAAAAAAATGATGAGGTTGGTAATTATGAAGGATTTTCCTCTGTTCGTCGGAAAAAATTGTGAAGCATTCAAAAATTTTTACGACAATGAAAAGCAATTTGACGGGATGGTTGATGGGCGTATCCCTTCTCTGTTATCAATAAAAAACGGTCTTCATAAGGGAACTGTAATTGCGGCGGCAGATAAGGCTTCTTGCGGTGCAGACTGGGGCTTTATTGAAATTGCAGTCAGAAGAAGTGAAGATAATGGGAAAACATTTTCAGATATGAAAACAATTTTTTCTCCTCCTGTCAGAAGATATCCTTTCGGTAAAGACGAGTATACATCTTCGTTTGCTATAGATCCTCTTATGATGGAGGGAAATGACGGTAAAGTTGTTATGCTTGTCGATTTTTATCCTGAGTGTAAAGGCTTACATGCTCCGCGTCTTCTTGAAAACGGTAGCGGATATATAAATACAGATATGGGTTTGGCATTGAAATTATATTCAGGAAGATCAAAAATGGACGGTATGTTCACAGGTAAAGGAAAGGTGTTTACTTTACGGCACGATGGTTTTGTTTATACACCTTCCGGCAAAAAAACTAAGTTCTATGTACCGAAAAAACATAATCCTGAGTATGCGTATTCAACTATTGGAGATATGTACTATTGTTATGGTGATAAACCGCAGTATATAGAAAACTATCCGCCACTTTTACCTGACAATATTTCGGGTAATGATATATATGTGGGAAACATATTTGTCAGTAAGGGTAAAGATAGATTTCATGAGAATAAGATTAAATTTGTTCAAAAGAATAAGGTGTTTGATAAGGACGGAAAGCTGCTTTGTATTGAAACCTCTCCTGCACCGTTGAGAGCACCGTTGGTATCATACATTTATAAAATGGAAAGTATTGATGGCGGAAAAAGCTTTTCGCAGCCCGTTGATATAACCTTATATTATAAAAAGGAATCTGATGGTGTTTTTCTTGGCGTCGGTCCCGGTGTCGGCATAACTCTTAGTTATGAAAAATTTAACGGAAGAATTCTCGCTCCCTGCTACATATTGAATAAAGCACTCATTCTCATTAGCGATGATAACGGAAAGACGTGGCGAAGAAATAAAGGTGAATTTTGTGAGAATGTTGATGAATGTCAGTTGATTGAGATGCCTGACGGAAAGGTGTATTGCTTTGGTCGTCCGAAAGGCGGCGGTAAAATTCCTCTCAGTGTGTCTTGTGACGGCGGTGAAACATTCAGAAAACTTCCTGCGGTTGAACCCACAACACCTCAGTGTCAGAGAACGGTTATATGTCTGCCTAAAAGCTTTGTTCTTCCCGGAAACCTCCTCAATGACGGAAGGTATATTCTTCTCGCAACACCGACCGGTCATTCAGGTAAAGACAAAACCCGTACGGAAGGGAAGCTTTATTTCGGTAGAATTGAAGAAAACGATGAAATTCATTGGCTAAAAGTTTATGATATAACCGATAAAGATAAATATGCTTCATTTGAAAAGTATTCTGATTTTTATGCCTATTCCTGTCTGACTGTTCTTGAAGATAACACAATAGGGTTATTATATGAAGCATATCCTTCGGGTTATATGACATTTTCTAAAATTACATTATAAAATGAAAATGGTGTGAGCTTATCTTGCCCACACCATTTTTTTAGTCTTCAAGTTCAATCTTCCAGAATACAATCTGTTTTCTTTTGTAAGTATAAGTAATGTAAAGTGTATTATCTTTACATGTAATTGCAGGATAAGAAAACTCACCGTTTCCCGGTTCGGGAATCAGAACTTCTGTGAAATGTTTTCCGTTATCCTTGGAATATGCAAGAGAGAGCGGATGTCTTACTCCCCAGTTTACATCAACGGGATTATATATCAACCAAATCCTGTCAGATTTATCTTTTACACAATCTATTCCTGAATTATTGTTGGGTAATCTTGTTCTGTATGGCTTTTTCCAGTTAAGACCTCCGTCGTAAGAATCGCTTTTATAAATCGCACCTTTGTCAGATCGCATAAAACAGTGAACGTTTCCTTCGTTATCTTCCCATAATGTCGGTTGAATAAGTCCGACATATGCTCCCTTGTATTTTGGGCGTTCCATTTTCGGTGAGGCAATCCAGCTTATGCCGTCATCATTGGATATATCAATGAACGGAATCCACTTTTTATTTTGTTCTGTTGACGCCGGAGCCAGAAGACTACCGTTGCTGAGCTTCAGACATTTGTTTTTTACGGGACCGCGTCCACCGCTTGTGTCTCGTGGGACGAGTATTTCGGGTTTTGACCATGTTTTACCGTTATCCGCACTTATAATGTACTTTGTTATCCAATCAGAAATCTTTTCACCGTATTTGTAGTAAAGGATAATGTTGCCGTTTTCCTGTTTGTATAAAACCGGATTCCAGTGGGGAATATTATCACCTTCACTTATTGAAACGGGCGTACTCCAGCATCCGTCGGTGTTTCTGTCTGACATCCATATTTCAACGCTATTATCACCTTCTCTTGCTCCTCCGAACCACGCGGCAAGAACATGACCGTTATCAAGAGGTAAGACAGTTGAAGCATGGCAGCTTGGTGCTTTTTCATTTTTATTAAATATGAATTCTTTCACGGCTGATTTTATCATAGTTAGTTACCTCACATATATTTTTACCACATTATACCAACTATTTTATCATTTTTCAATGTAATTGCGTAATCATTGAGAAATTTTTGTAATTTTGTGATTGAAATAATTTTTCAACAGTGATATAATTATGGCAAATAAGGAGGAAGGGTATATTATGAGAAACAAAATATTAAAATTTGTATCAATTATTTTAGTCCTTGTAATGATGTTATCAATGGCATCATTATGTGCGTTTGCAGCTACAAAAGATTGTGACTGCGAGTATTGTCCTTCAATTGTTATTCCGGGTATTTTTCAGTCAAAAGTAAGATATCTCGATGAAAACGGCAATGAAATGCTTACGGAAGAAGGTAAGCCATATGCGGCTCCGTTTTTTATGAAATCTACTGATGAGATTGTAAAGCAGGCTCTTGAAGAAGCTCTTATTCCCCTTGCAGGACTTCTTCTTACACAAACGGATATTGATAATCGTTGTGCTACAGCTGTTGCTGAAGTTCTCGGAGATGCGCTTCTTTCAAATATCGCTCTTGATAATCACGGTAAAGTAATTAAAAATATTCAGGCAGACAGATATACTACAAGTCTTGCTAATCTGACAAAAGAAGAGAGGGAATATGCTCTTGATCAGATTCCTCTTGATTTGTATGTTGATATAGCAGGTCTTGATCACCTTTATTTCTTCTCTTATCATTCAACAGGTAATATGATTGATAATGTTAAGGAATTGTATGAGCTTATTCAGATTGCCAAAGAGGAAACAGGTCACGATAAGGTTAATCTCGTTCCTATCAGTCAGGGCGGTTCTGTTGAAAATGCTCTTATGCAGTATTACAGAGATAATGGTTTTGCTTTTGAGGATGATATTAACAGAGTTTGTTATGTTGTCCCTGCTGCTGACGGTGCTTCAGTTTTAGGCGATATTTATCATTATGGTCTTCTTGATGATGATGACGCCCTTTACGGATATATGTTCCCTTCGCTTCTTGATAAGGATCAGGAATATCTTGCATACCTTATAAATCTTATTCTTCGAATTTTACCCAATGCTGACGTAAATAACATAATCGACACGGCTGTTCAGATTCTTGTAGAAGATTATCTTGAATACTCAACTATGCTTTGGGCTTTAATTCCGTCAAAAGATTATCCTGATTGCCGAGAAATGTATCTTTCTGATCCCGAGGATGTCTATGTTAGAGAACAAACTGAATGGTATTATAACGCTCAGGTTAATTCCAGAGATTACATACTCGAGTATCAGGAAAAGGGTGTTGAATTTTTCGACATCGTTGATTATAATGTAACAATGTATCAGATAGTCGATTGCTGGGACGATGTTAATGCCGATGGTATTATACATCTCGATTCTGAATCTTTTGGAGCAACCAGTGTGGCTGTTGATGTTTCTCTTCCCGATGATTATGTTCAGGCTAACACTTATTGCTCTGATCCCTCACATAACCATATTGATGAAGCTCGTCTTGTCGATGCTTCAACGGGAATACTTTGCGAAACTACATTCTATTTCAAAAATCAGAATCATGAAAAAACAGCACGAAATGATGTTATAATGCGTCTTGCAATAAGAATACTTACTGATGAGACTTTTGAGAATGTTTATTCTGATCCTGCTTTTCCTCAGTTTAACTATGCTCGTGATTCAAGAGGAATTATCCGTCAGTATAATCTTTGGAAGAATTATGACACATCCCGTCTTTCTCCGGAAGATGCAGCTGATTTTGAATATGCACTTGGTGAGGTAGAAAAGGCAATTAACAGTACTTATATGCCT
>JAZNRX010000016.1:0-5698 GCA_045590915.1 Acutalibacteraceae bacterium
TTCGGAAGCGGTGAAAGCACAGGTTCTATAGGTGTTGTTACAATAAATATGCCCAGAATTGCATACCTTGCAAACAACGAAGAGGAATTCTATGCAAGACTTGACAAAATGATGGATATTTCCGCCCGTTCTCTCAAGGTTAAGCGTGATATCATCACAAAGCTTCTTGATGAAGGTCTTTATCCCTACACAAAGAGATACCTCGGCACCTTCAACAACCACTTCTCAACAATCGGTCTTGTTGGTATGAACGAGGTTGGTCTCAATGCTAACTGGCTTCGCAAGGATATGACAAATTCCGAAACACAGGAATTCACAAAGAAGGTTCTCAACCATATGAGAGAACGCCTTTCCGACTATCAGGAGCTTTACGGTGACCTTTACAACCTTGAAGCAACTCCCGCAGAATCCACATCCTACCGTCTTGCAAAGCACGACAAGGCAAGATATCCCGAAATTCTCACAGCTCATGAGGGTGCAACTCCCTATTATACAAACTCCTCACACCTTCCCGTAGGCTATACGGAAGACATCTTTACTGCTCTTGATATGCAGGATGAGCTTCATACACTTTACACATCAGGTACTGTTTTCCACGCATACCTCGGTGAAAAGCTTCCCGATTGGAAGGCAGCCGCAAACCTTGTAAAGAAGATTGCAGAAAACTACAGACTTCCTTACTATTCAATTTCTCCCACATACTCCGTATGTCAGGAGCACGGCTATCTCATCGGTGAGCAGTACAAGTGTCCTCTTTGCGGCAAGGAAACAGAGGTTTATTCAAGAATTACAGGCTATTACCGTCCCGTAAAGAACTGGAACGACGGCAAGAGTCAGGAATTCAAGGACAGAAAGGTTTATGACATTGACAAGTCTGTTCTTAAGAGAGACGGCGCTGTCATAGAGGATAAGGAAGAGGCTTGCTGCTGTGAGGCTGAAGCAGAAAAGGTTCTTCTTTTTACCACAGAAACCTGTCCCAACTGCAAAACCGCAGTACAGTGGCTTGATAAGGCAGGCATCGGCTATGAAAAGCTTTTTGTATCCGAAAATGCCGAGCTTGCAAAGGAGCTTGAGCTGAAGCAGGCACCCACACTGGTAGTATATAAAAACGGCGAAGCAGTAAAATATGCAGGCGTAGCCGCAGTAAAGAAGTTTATTGACGAAAACAAGTAAATTTCCATAAAAACACGGAGACTCGGGTTTACCAAAGCGGTAAACCCGAGTCTTTTGTCAGAAAAGAGTTTTTGAAAAATGCTTGGAAAGGCACTCGGCACGGGAGTGTCCTGTGAAAGCTTTTCTTGTGCCGAGAGCGTCTGTGGAAGTTTTGTCAAGATTTTATATCATAATAAGAAAGGATAATTTCACCTGTTCTATATAAGAGCTTTTCAATTTCTTTTTGCAGTTCGAGGGGTGGATTTGAAAGTAATTTTGATTTTTCAAAGCGTCTTCTGTCTCCCTGCCAATAGTCATAGGGACGAAGTGAGCTGTCACTTTCAAAGGTGAGAGG
Source organism: Acutalibacteraceae bacterium (assembly GCA_045590915.1). Taxonomy (GTDB): domain Bacteria; phylum Bacillota; class Clostridia; order Oscillospirales; family Acutalibacteraceae; genus RUG806. The sequence goes on from JAZNRX010000016.1 coordinate 1,508, forward strand.
GCCCTTGAAGTCAATTTCCTTAAGTGCCGTCATAACCTCGTCTATGTTCATGGTTCCCATAAAGGGAATGATGTGCTCGTCGCCTGTGCCTCGGTTATCGTTGAAATGTACTGCATAAAGGTCATCGCCTATGGCGAGGATGTCCTCATACTGATTGCCCTCACAGTTGGCGTGGCCTGTGTCCCAGCAGGCGTGAAAAAGGGGATGACTGACGAAGTCACAGAATTCTTTCATTTCGGCTCCGCTTATGAGATAATACATTTCCCCCATATTTTTCACCGTGGAGTTCTCACAAAGAATATTTACATTATATTTTTCCGCTTCGGGTAAAATCTCGGAATAGAAGCGCTTGTTTTCGGAAAACCAGCTTTCTTTGTCTCTTATTCTATCATTCCAGCCTGCGTGGACAACAATGTTGGAAATACCGAGAATACCGCATATCTCAACGGCTCTTTTTGTTTTATACACCGCATCTGAATAGGAGTTTTCACCGTCACCGAGGTTATTTGTATTTGGTGAATGGCACTGGACAAAGGTACAGTCTAAAGAGGCGGCATATTTCTTTATTTTAAGAGCTTCCTCTTTCCAATTTTTACCGTAAAAGAGGACATTATCAGGCTTCACATTGTAAAGAGACAGGTCAAGAAAGCGGAACCCTGCCTCGTATACCCATTTTATGCAGTCATAATAAGACTCGGAATATCTCCCGAAATCTCCCGTAGTAGTGGCAAGCTTCATAAAAATTCTCCTTTACCTTGTAACTGAAAATCCCGCAAAGCCGTAGGCGGCTATGTCGGAAAGTGTTACCTTGTTTCCCTTTAATTCTCCCGTGCAGTTTATGAATTCAATGTGAGTGTAGTTGCCGTCCAATGTGATTTCGGGGGAGAAAGCAATGTCGGGGAAGAAGTTCCAAAGCCCTGTGACAAGGGTGCTTTCATCCCTTTTGCACTGCATATAAAGTGCAGGATGGCCGTGAACTGCCGCAGGAAGACACTCACCCGAAAGCCAGAGGGTATTTTCGGTATACTGCCTGTTTCTCTCATAGTGTCTTAAAACAGTGGGGTTGTCTGTATTTGAAATTATGTTGAGGATAAAAAATCTCTGTCCCTTTTCGTTTTCATAGCGCAAGGACATAGGGATTTTTTTACCGTCCTTTTCGGTGTAGGAGAGAACCTGTGCCGATCCGCGAGGTGTGATTTCCTGTATGGCGGCATCCCTTGCGGCAATTCTGTTGCCGTTCTCAAAATACTCAAAGGCACCTGAGACGGTTTTTTCACCGAAACGGGAAATGCCCGTATCAATACCCTTAAGCGACAGAATTTCCGCCGCCCTTATATCTAAAATAAGTCCTTTTTCAAGGGCATTTTCGGGAAGATGTCTTGCATTTTCACCGAAAACAGCACCTGTTATGCCCTGTCCCTCGTAAACGGTGGGAACGGAATTGTAGGTGAGTGTCCTCGCACACAGGGAGAAAAACATATGGTCAATGTTTTCTTCTTCGGTGAATACCGCATCAGATAGCTTGTCGGGATGCTCGTATATTCTCACACCAACGCTTTCTTTGCCCTTGAAGTGTTTTTCAATAGCCTCATAAAGACCTTGATTTTTCATATGATATGCCGAATAGCCCGTTTCATAATCGGCATCGGAAACATAATCCATACCGTATTTCAGAATACCGTCGGTGCAGTCAGCCGCCCTCAGTGCCGTGTCAAAGCCCTCAAGGAAAGCGGCGGGAACAAGAGTTCTCGGACGGGGATATACATCACCCTCGGAGAATATCTCAATATCCTTATCCTTTGTCCATGCACATTCCATTCGGGATAACTCAATGCTGTCCTGAAGGGAACTGCCCCAGCAGTTAAGAGCCGCCCAATAGGGTGCACCGATAAGACGGAAAAAGGGCTTCGTTTTTCCTGCAAAAATACGGGCAAGCTCCTTCGCTTCAACACCGTCAATATCCCAGGAATTAAGGCAGGCACACGCTCCCAGTCGTATATCGGGATTTACAGTGTCAACAGCCTGTCTCATTCTTCCTGCAAAGCTTCTGAATGCATCACCGTTTACCTTCAGGTATGCATCGCGGTATTTATTTTTGCCGCCAAGATATACATTTTTTCTGACTGTTTCCTCGGTGACGGTCTCTCCGAGAATTCGGGACATCTCTTTCAGGTGGTTTTTGCACACACAGGCGGGAGAGTCCCCTAAAAAACCGTACCGTAAATCGTCGTCGTACATTATGAGGTCAACACCTGTCTGAGCCATAGCCCTCGCATAGTCCGAAGCAAAGTTCAGAAAATTTTCGTCCAGAGGACACATGTTTTCGGGATATACCTGTCCTTTAAGGCTTTTCATAGGGGTAAAGGGACTGTTTTTCAGCATAAACGCCCATATCCACACGCCAACCTCATAGCCGCGGCTTCTGAAAAATTCACAGTTCACGCGAAGCTCGGAAAAAGTCTTCTCCCGCTTTTCTTCGTCAAGCTCATATTCGCCTACGGAAAGAAAAATTCTGTGAGGATTGAATTTTTTTATCTCCTCGTAAACCCTTTCGGGTGTGCAACGGGTGACATTTTCATTGGTAACGGGCACCGAAATTCTGTACATAAGCTCACCTCATAATATTTTGTATCACATCTACATACTAACAAACCCAACCGCTGTTTTCAATGAAAAACCGTTAAAAAAACGGAAAATATGCCAAAAATTTTAAAATAAATTTTTTCAAAAAACAGAAAAAAAGTCTTGACACAGCAGTTTTCTTGTGATATATTATACAAGCATTCCACACAGGATATGCTGGTGTAGCTCAGTTGGTAGAGCAGCTGATTTGTAATCAGCAGGTCGGGGGTTCGAGTCCGTCCACCAGCTCCATTTTTATATATGGGAGAATTCCCGAGCGGCCAAAGGGGGCAGACTGTAAATCTGTTGTCAACGACTTCGGTGGTTCGAATCCACCTTCTCCCACCAGAAAAAAGACCAAGTCAATCGACTTGGTCTTTTTTCAATGAAGCGCACCTGCGGTGCATGAAAAATGAAGCAGGACTTCGCCCTATGAAGCGAGCCTTCGGCTCACGGAATATTAAAGTGCGCTTTGCTTCATACGAGCACAAGCGAGTGCTTAACGGAAGTCGAAGACTTCTGCTTCACGCCGACGAAGTCGGTGCTTCACTAAAAAATCATCCAGCATATCAATTTTCACAACCACCGGAAATCTTAGGGTTTTCGATGGTTTTTATTTTTGTTTTAAAGACTGTTTTTGTGTCAATTTCTGACTGAAAACTTATTTGCAATAATGTAGCATTACAAACCGGACCAACTTTCATTTTTATTCCTTCTGCTGTTATTCTAACAAGTCCTCAGCTTTACAGCCAAGAGACTGAGCTAATGCAAAAAGATTACTTGCTGTTGCCTTGTTAATATCCTTTGCTCGCTGTTCATATTGCTGAATCATTCGGAGAGTAACTCCGGATTTTTCAGACAGTTCTTTTTGTGAAAGTCCTATCGCCTTGCGTACTGTCTGTAATTTTGTAGGCAGATTTTTGCGTTCAAGTATGGAATTTGCAACATCAATAAACTTTTCTTCCGATGCTTCGTGTAAAGTAGGGTATAACTTATAAATCTCACTCATAGGGAGATAGTTTTTTATTTCCTTAAAACTTTTCCCTGTGTTCCATTGGTAAAAAGCAAGTATCCAACCACACCAATATTCAGGTGAGTAATCGTATTCGGTCTGCGGTGCAGAAAAATCAATAATTTTTCCTATACGGGTTAATACCTCCCATACAAGTTCCGTTCCCGAAAGGCCTGAAACGAATTTAGGAACACCACCGGCAAATTGTTCTGCAATACCGCTTATGATAAACATATCAAGAAAATCATCCATGGGGATATTCAGGACAGTTGCCGCATAATCAAATGCTTCACCAAGATTTCTCATAGAATCATTAAGATACATTTCATCGTAAGCGTACATCATCACTCGTCATTTCCTCTCTGATAATATCTCTCATATAAATACCGTTAACATCTGCTTTTTCAAGTTCTGTGAAAAAAGCATTAGGAGCTTCATCATCTCTGATTTTTGTGCGAGCATAGTAAATAGTATTATCTGCTAATTCTGCAGATTTAAAAACTATCTGATTAAATGCTTTTTCAGTTTTTAAAACATATTGCTCGCCGAGTTTTCCA
>JAZNRX010000017.1:0-4492 GCA_045590915.1 Acutalibacteraceae bacterium
GTGTGCTTACCTTCATAATTTCCGGTTGCACGGTTTTATCAAGTATGTTCAGCACTAATATTCTTAACAAAATCGGTACGGCAAGGGTTACAGCTTTCAGTACTGCTATGACTGCGGTATCTTTAATTGGTTTTTCATTCGTATCATCTTTTTGGTTTATGATACCACTTGCAATTGTTTTAGGGCTTGGTGCCGGAGCTGTCGACTCTGGACTTAATAATTACGTTGCTCTTCATTTCAAGGCAAGCCATATGAATTTTCTACATTGCTTTTACGGAGTGGGTGTTTCTTTAAGTCCTTATCTTATGTCCCTTGCCTTAAGCGGTGCAGACTGGCGGGGCGGTTATCGATATGCATTTTATGTTCAGGCGGTAATCTCAATACTTCTTGTTGTGTCCATTCCATTGTGGAAGAAAACAGCTTCAGATATAACAAGTGAGGTAGAAAACAGTAAAAATCTGTCGGTTTTGCAGATGGCAAAGATGCCCGAAATCCGTATTGTGTGGGTTATAATGCTTGCAACAAATGCAATTGAATACGCCTGCGGTGTGTGGGGGAGTACATATCTTGTAGAAGAAAAAGGCTTTTCTCCCGAAAATGGTGCAGTTGCTCTTACGATATATTATGCGGGAATGTCAATCGGACGCTTCCTTTCGGGGCTCTTGTCAGGTAAAATTGCTACATGGAAGAGAATAGGTATAGGTTCTGCTGTTTTAGCACCTGCAATTGTGCTTATGCTTCTTCCCGTGCACGGTGCGGTGACGGTTGCGGGCTTATTCCTTGTAGGACTCGGTAACGGCTCAGTTTATCCTAATATGATTCATCTTACACCCCATAACTTCGGTAAAGAGGTTTCACAATCAGTTATGGGCTCGCAGATAGCTTTTGCCTATATCGGTGTTATGCTTTCACCTGCTATGGTCAGTATTATAAGCGGAGTATTCGGAATAAAGGTATATCCCGTTTTCCTTGCCGCATTATATGTGATAATGTCAGTTTTCCTGAAACTTTTCATAAACATTCTTAAAAAGCAGAACAGATACAATAAAGCTGTGTGATATAGCTATGAAAAATATTGATAAATTTGAACTTAATAAATTCCGTACTCCCGATGCTTCCTGTGCCCCTGTCTATATATGGGTTTGGAATGATATTTGTACTACTGAAATTATAGACACTCAGCTTGCTGAAATGCTGAAGTTGGGCATAAGAGCATTTTATATTCTTCCCGAGCCTAAGGAATTCCGCACTGACAGTATGCCGACAAATCTTTCACCCGAATATCTTTCTGCTGAGTATTTTGAGCTTTGTGCTTATGCAATTGACAAAGGTACTGAGCTGGGAATGATTTGCTGGGTTTATGATGAAGGCGGCTGGCCCTCGGGCAGTGCTTGCGGTAGGGTTATTAAAGCCCATCCCGAATACTCTGCAGGCGGCAGTTATCCTGATCTGCTCAATAAAAGCTCCACTGAATATTTTATTGAAATTACCCATAAAAAATATGCCGCAGCTACCCGTAATTTCACCGCTGTATTTACAGATGAGCCGAAGGCTCCCTTAAAGCCGTTCAATGAAGAATTGGCAGATAAATACGAGAAAACATACGGTGAATCTGTTATACCATATCTTCCGCTTATTGAATGTAAGGAAAAGCCGACAGAGGAAAATGTTCATATTCTTCACCGTTGGTATGATTTATGCAGCCGAACATTTTGTGATAATTATCTTCTGCCCTGCAAAAAATGGGCAAATGAAAACGGATTTTTGTTTACCGGTCATCTTGATAAGGATCACAGTCCTGACGGATGTATGAACGGCGGCGGAAACTTTAATCTGATGAGGGCACTCAGGTGCTTCGATATTCCCGGAATTGATGTTATATGGCGTCAGCTTTTTCCCGAAAACCTTTTATCTTCAAGGAATGAAATGAACGGATATAACGGATTTTTTCCGAGATATGCTTCCTCTGCCGCCACACAGAACGGAACAAGGCTTTCAATTACGGAAAGCTTCGGTGTGGCAGGTCCGGGGATTACTTATGATATAATGCGCTTTACTGCAGGTTATCAGGCTGTAAGAGGTATAAATATTTTTAATCTTTTTAATTTCCCGCTCGGTCGCAAGGGACAGCTTCTGGCACAGGAACTCCCGATTTTCACTGAAAGTCAGCCGTATTTCAGATTTTTGAAGTTTTTTAATCGGTATTTGGAAAGGCTTTCATATATAGTCTCTCTCGGTGAGCGTGTCTGCAAAACTGCACTTTACTATCCTGTCAGTGATTTTCAGGGCAGACTCAACGGTGAAGCCGTTGCAGAGACTTTTGATACATTGGGCAGAGCACTTGAAGATATGACGGTGGATTTTGATATTGTTGACGATGATGTTATTGTTGCATCTGTAAAAGAAAATGGATATATCCGTATGGGAAATGCAGCTTACCGACATATTATAATCCCGCAGGGTGCCTTCATTCCAAGGAAAACACAGCTTGCACTTAATGAATTTGCAGAAAACGGCGGTAAGGTTTCCTATGATATTCATGAAGCCGTTCCCGTGCTTCAGATTGAGGGTAAGGGACTTCGTGTAATGCACAGAGTTATTGATAATGGCGGGCTTTATTGTTTTTTCAGAGAAACCGGGGAAAACGGTGAGTATAAAATTCATCTGCCTTCTGAAAACGGTTATTTTCTTAACCTCGAAAACGGAAAACTGAAACGAATTAAAACAGAAAACGGAATTCTTGATTTATCGCTTAACATGGGTGAGACTGCCGTTGTATTACTGACCGATGAAAGTCTTGACGCAGATAATATAAAAGAATTTACATCAGATGCTTTAGTTATTAAGAAATTTTATTTCAGAAAAGAATCTGAACTCATCTGTGACGAAAACGGTTTTCATAACATCAGTTATTGCGAGGATGCTGTTCCCGTAAAATTGGGGGATTGGTCGTATTTAACAGGCTGTGCTTATTCAGGCAGCGGTGCTTATGAAGCTGAATTCACGCTTTCGGAGGAAAAGATCGGTGCATCGGGCAAAATTGCCCTTGGTGATGTGCACTTTGCCGCTGAGGTATATATTAATGACTGCCTTATCGGAACTGTTTTGGCTTCTCCCTACAGTCTTGAAATTCCCGGGGGAATACTTAAGAAAAGCAATACTCTTAAGGTACTTGTTACAAACACATCAGCGAACTGGTATATTCATACCGATTATTTCAACAAATGGAAAACTGAGGAATTGTCACCGTATTTTGAGCCTGAGCTGAAATATGCCGGAGACTTTGTTTCGGGCGGCTTACAGGGACCTGTTGTAATATATACATAAATGCGGTATAATTGCTGTATCTTAAAAAACAATAAAGTGGTGAAGATATGAAAAAAGGTATAAAGGCAATAGTCGGGATTTTTATTTCGTTGGCACTCATTATCGGTCTCGGAATTTCTGATATTGTGCCGTATTTTGCGGTAATTCCCGATATGGTTGAGGTAGGTCTTGATTACATAAGCCTTGACAGAAATCCGGATTATCCGAAAAAAGCCGAAATGTTAGAGGAGCTTCAGAAAAAAACTGAGATAAATCATCCCTTTATTTTTTCTGATAAGCTTGATTTTGATACGACGAGGAATGAGTATACTTCGGGTGAATTTTCAGAATACACTGAAAAGCTTTCTGATTATGTTATCGCAAATGCAGATTCTCTTTGTGATATAAACTCATATCCGCCTATGGAATATGTTCTCGATGAGGAGGACAGTATTCTTCCCATTTCCCGTGAGGTTATCAGCCGTATGGTAATTTTAGGCTATGCATGGCAGATAACCGGAGATGAGAAATACGGTGAAAGAGCAAGAACTGAAATAGAAAAGGTGTGCTCTTATGATGATTGGTGCACCTCACATTTTCTTGCAACTGCTGAAATGGCTCTTGCTGTGTCCGTTGCATATGACTGGCTATATGATTATCTTGATGACGAAACAAAGAGCTTAATGGAAGAAACGGTGTGGAATTATGCAATCTATTCCGCTCTGAATGATAACCATTGGTTTACTTGGTCAAAGAATAACTGGAACAGCATCTGTTACAGCGGTATCGGTATTGCCTGTATGACATTTTACGCTTATGATACGAAAGCTGCCACAGAATTTCTTTCAATGTGCTATGAGAATATGCCCATAGCCTTCGAAAACTTCACTCCCGACGGTGTTTATGCTGAGGGTGCCGGCTACAGTCAGTCGGGTATGAACTCCATAGTATATTTTGTTTCCACCTCAAAAAATTTCTTCGGCACGGATTTCGGTATCAGTGAAATTGCAGGCTTCAGTGAGCTTGGAAAATTTCCTGTTTATATAACTACACCCACGGGCGTGTTCAATTTCGGTGACAATAAAGCGAGAATGTGCTTTACACCTGCACTCCATTGGTATGCAGATGAATACGACTGGCCGCTTCTTTCCTGCTATCAGATGTGGGATGAACCCGGTGTGTTCAC
>JAZNRX010000018.1:0-6871 GCA_045590915.1 Acutalibacteraceae bacterium
TCGCCCTGTTCAATGCCGAATGAAACACCATCGAGAGCATTTATTGTGACCTCGCCCATCTGGTATTTTTTGTAAACAGCTTCCAGTTCAATAAAACTCATATTTTTCCACCCTATAATCTTTTAAACTCTATTACTAAAAAATCAAAATATCTGAAAATAGTATTTATATTTATTTTATGCCATTTAGAATAAGTATATCTTATATAAAAAATATAGTCAATAGAAATAATAGCCAAACATTCCGATATTTTTTTGCCCAAAGACAAGATAACATATTTCCTTGACTGATGTTCAGGATAATATCGTGAATAAATATGCGTTATTGTTTGATGAATATGCATACTTGTCCTGATGTAAAAATCTTCCGTGTTGACATTTTGTGATGCATATATTAATATAAAAAGTTGAAAAACAGTTGAAAGGAAATCACCATATGTCAGTTGAAAGAATACTTTTCGGTAATATGCCCGACGGCAGAGAGGTTTATAAATATATCATCACAAACAATAACGAATGCTCCGCTCATATTCTTACTCTCGGTGCTACATTCTGCGGCTTTACGATGCAGGATAAAAACGGTGAGATTCGTGATATTCTTTTAGGTTTTGATACTGTTGAGGATTATCTCGAGCGTTCCGATTATCAGGGTGTTATCGTAGGTCCCGTATGCAACCGTATAGGCGGTGCCGAAATTGAAATCAACGGTGAGAAATATAAGCTTACCGCAAATGAAAAAGGGATTACCTGTCTTCATTCTGGCGGAGAGCTGGGCTTTTCTCTTTGGAAAGCAATAGTAACAGACTCTGACAGTGTTGAGTTCAGCTATACTGCAGCAGACGGCAGTCACGGCTTCCCCGGTGAAAAGAATATTACCGTTACATATAAGCTTACTGATGATAATGCAGTTCATATCAGCTATGAGGCTGTTTCTGACAAGGATACATATCTCAATTTTACAAACCACGCATACTTCAATCTTAACGGCTTTGACAACGGAGATATTCTTTCCCATAAGCTCACGATAGATGCAGACCGTTTTACTGAGGTTGACGAAAACAGCATTCCCACAGGAAACAATCTTGAGGTTGAAGGCACAGTGTTTGATTTCAGGACCCCCCGTGTTATCGGCAAGGATATAGACGATGCACATATTCAGCTTCAGTATACGGGTGGTTATGACCACAATTTCTGTATAAACGCTTATGACGGAACATTGAAAAAAATTGCAGTCGCAGAAGGCGATAAAAGCGGTATAAAAATGAATGTTTATACAACATTGCCCGGTGTGCAGTTCTATGCAGGTAATTTCCTTAAGGGTGTAAAAGGAAAAAATTCTCTTCCTATGGAAAAAAGAACGGGCTTCTGCCTTGAAACACAGCACTATCCCGACACCCCTCATCACGAGAACTTTCCCTCCTGTTTCTTTAATGCAGGGGAAAAGTATGCTTCGGAAACAGTTTACGAATTCGGTTTATAAAAACTGAAATTTATTACTCTAATCACTTGACTTTGTCATTTATTCTGCTATAATATTTATATATTTAAAAAAATAAATCGGAGGTGCGGTTAGTGTCAAAGAGAAAACTTCTCGCAAGGGTTCTTTGTGTTGCAATGTGCATAGTTATGTTGTCTGCAGATTTTTTCGCTTCTGCGGCAGTTCTTGCATTTGAAACACAGTTTAACCACGCTGAAGCAGACATCGCATGGCTTACCGATCTTGTTATAAAAGAGGACATGACAACGGTGGAGGGAATGGCACAGCGTGTTGAGCTTGTGCCCCGTCCCGAATATCCCTATTCAGAAACGGCAGAAAGCTTCCGTGAGGATGTTGAATATTACACAACCCTGTATAATCTTGATGCCGGCTCGCAAAGAGCAGGATACATCTATTTCTTCGAGCTTCTCAATTCCAATTCGGGTATTGTTTCAGGTGACATCAGTGATGTTGACATCAGAGAATATCTTGAAGGTCTGGGAGTTGAATATCCCGCTTCAGTCGGCTCCGATGAACTTATAATGGCACGCGTTCTTTATATGGCTGTTGCCACAGGTGCCATAAGCGGTTCGACTCTCAATTACTCCTCCCTCGAAGAGATATTGGTTTCATATCTTGCTTCACTGACAGGTATGAATATCGAAACACTTAAGGAATGGATGCCCGCAGGCTCCGCTCTTTCCCTTGATAACTACATCCTTGCAGCCTCAAGAATTACACTTTGGAGCAACGGCTTTGATGTTACTGCAGAAACTCCCGAGGATGAGGTTTACCGCCTTGTAGCTGCTATGACAGTAAAGGCACAGGGCATCACCGTTGACAGTGAACTCAGCTTTGATGAGCTGAAGGAAAAGTACCTTGCAGTTATGCTCGGAAAGAAATATTCCGTTGATATGGACAGCGATACCTTGGCAAAAAATGTCAGAAATGACAGAGCCGCATTCTATATTCTTCAGCTTATCGGTAAGAAAAACGGACTTTCAATCAGAGAAGATAATGTTGCCTATGAACAGGCGTTTTACCTTGTTGCTGAAAATACCTCTTATTTTGACCTTTCGAACGACGAATTTTATGCCGATATCTATGAGTATGATGCAAAGCTTTCCGTAAGAAACAGAAGCCTCTGGATATATCCCACAGCATACGCAACAGATTCGGAATACGGACTTGTTGTAAGTGTAAACGGTGCTCCCATAAATAACAATTACTATAATGAAGTGATGCTTGATATAACGAAGCCCACACAGGATCTTGTTATAAAGGTTACAGCAACCGGAAGAAACAGGTCCTCCGAATGTACATATGTCATTCATGTAACACAAGGCACATATGCGGGCATCGAGGGCGATGAGCCGATAACAGATTCCGGTTCAGAAGAGCATTCCTACGTATCGTCTGATTCTCTTGTTTCCGATGTGCTTTCAACTCTTGGGCTCAATACGGTAATTTCTACGGTGATAAACAGCAACTACACTTCATTACCCTCGGGCTTATCGGGAATAGTATCATTTATTGCTCCCACTTTCAACGAGCCCGCCGATAATGCAGGTTCAGCTCAGGTTGAGAAGAATGATGATTTTTATATTTCGGTCCTTGATGACATCGGTGCGTTTGTGAACACTGATATTGAGGGCATTCCCGGACTTGCTCTTGTCAAAAATCTTGAAAACACATACGACAGTTACATAACATTTGAGTAAGTTGCCGTTATTGTTCAGTTTATTAACAGCACTCGGTGAACGGATGTTTCAACGGGTGCTTTTTTGAAAATGCTATACCTGGGGAGGAAAAGCAGATGAATGAAAAGATTCTGATTGTAGATGATGATGCTAATATTTGCGAGCTTTTGAGATTATATCTGACAAAAGAAGGGTTTGTTCCGATAATAGTGAATGACGGAATTGCGGCTGTGGACAGCGTTGCTTCCGCAAGTCCTTCTCTTGTTCTTCTTGATATAATGCTTCCGAAGCTTGACGGATGGCAGGTATGCCGTAAAATAAGACAGACCAGTGACGTTCCGATAATTATGTTATCTGCAAAGGGTGAAACCTTTGATAAAATTCTCGGACTCGAGCTTGGTGCCGATGACTATATTGTCAAGCCCTTTGAAGCAAAAGAGGTTGTTGCACGAATAAAAGCAGTTCTCAGAAGAACCTCCGCCCCTGCCGCAGAAACAGTGCAGGAAGTAAATTACGACAATCTTTCAATAAGTATTGCAAATTATGAGATGAAGGTAAGAGGTGTACATGTTGATGCTCCTCCCAAGGAGCTTGAGCTTCTTTTTCATCTTGCAAGCAACCCCAACCGTGTTTTTACAAGAGATCAGCTTCTTGATGAGGTATGGGGCTTTGACTATTACGGAGATTCAAGAACCGTTGATGTTCATATAAAAAGACTGCGCGAAAAGCTTGAGGGTGTTTCAGATAAATGGGAGCTTCGTACAGTCTGGAGCGTAGGCTATAAATTTGAAACAAGATAACTATTACTTTATTGATACTATATTATATAAGTGAGCAGCAGTTATGGCAGTTAAAAGAAAACGTCGTTCAGGCAGTATGTTTAGATGGTATTTCATACAGACCACTGTTTCAGTTCTTTTGTGTCTGGCTATATCAAGCTTGGCAGTTTTGTTTTTCTTTTTGACATTCTGGAAAAATGACAGGCTCACAGCACTGAACAACGATGCTCTGAGTGTTTCTCAGAGCATTGATTTGTTTACATCTGAAAACAAAGAGGGTATATATGAGAGGCGAGACACATATATACATTTAGTGCAAAACATTCTTGCGGGAACTGCTAATGCATCATCAACGGAAATATTTTTTGTTGATGATACGGGAAAAATAATTGTATGTTATGATTCCAAGGACAGTATATTGGCAGGGGACAGCTTTGTCTGTGTCTACCATAATAATTTCAGCTTTAACGAGGATATTTTGTCAGAGATAAAAAGCTCTCCCGAACAGTTTTATAATTATGAGGGAGTAATAAGCGGCTTATCGGAAGAGGCATATCTGCTCAGTGCTGTTTCTATTGCTATTGATAACGAAGACTTTTTTGTTATTGTCACACAGACCGAAACACAGGCACTTCTGCCGTATACAACCGAATATATGAGAGTTATGATATTATCAAGTATAATTGCGGTTGCAATATCCTTCCTTTTATCTGTGTTTATTTCATACCGTATGGTAAAGCCGTTGAAACGAATAAACGAAGCAACCAAGCATTATGCCGGCGGTGATTTTTCTGCAAGAATTAACACTGCAGACGTTTACAAGGAGCTGAGTCAGCTTGTTGACTCCGTTAATAAAATGGCAGACTCTCTTGCAGTGCTTGAGGAATCAAGAAGCTCATTTATTGCAAATGTTTCCCATGAGCTGAAAACCCCGATGACAATAATAAGCGGATTTGTGGACGGAATTCTTGACGGAACCATATCTGAATCAGACAGAAATCAATATCTCTCAATCGTTTCGGATGAGGTTAAAAGATTGTCGCGTCTTGTTGTTGCAATGCTTAATATGTCTAAAATTGAAGCGGGAAAGCTGACTCTCAACACCTCGCAGTTTTCAATGGGCGATATATTTTTCAAAACGCTTCTCGGATTTGAAAAGCTTATTGAGGATAAAAATATCAGTGTTGTCGGGCTTAATGAATTTGAGCATGTAAGCGTAGTTGCGGATGAAACGCTTATTAATCAGATTGTATATAATTTAATAGATAATGCGGTAAAATTTACTCCCGAAAACGGAACAATAACGCTTAAACTTTATTCTGAAAAGAAGGAAGCGGTATTTTCGGTTAAAAATACAGGCTCGGGAATATCTGCCAATGAATATGAGCTTATTTTTGACAGATTTTATAAGGTGGATAAATCGCGAGGTCTTGATGTTAAGAGCTTCGGAATGGGACTTTATATTGTAAAAAGTATAATAGAACTTCATGAAGGAACAATAACTCTTAATACCGAGCCGGAAAAATATACGGAATTTATTGTCAGAATTCCTTTACAGTGATCTAATTTTAAACAATATTTAAACTTTTTGGATTAATATGGCATCAGAATCAGGAAAGGAAACACATTTTATGAATGAATTTGATGAAAACAAAATAACACCGGATGAGCAAACAGATGCTTTTGAAAGCCTTGATGCAGAAAACGCACAGAATGATGAAAAAAGTGAAGATGTAGTGTTTAATTCGGACGGCACATATCACGGAAGGACTGTTCAGGAAGAAAACGAACCTTACGGGAATGCTTCACAAGGTTTTTATGAAGGCAACCAAATCAAAAAGGATAATGGGATTATCTCTGAATATCCTTACGGAAAGTCATATCCCTACGGTAATTCTGCACAGAACAGCCCCGATAATATGAGACCGCAGAATAACGGTTGGCAGGCTCCCAACAGCAATCCCTACAGCCGCACCAATAATCAGTTTCCTTATCAGAATAATTATCCTTACGGTAGCAATCAAAATCCGTACAGTAATAATAATTCTTCCTATCCCTACAAAAACAGTGCAAATGCCGGAAATAATTCAGTGAACGGCTCATATGCATATTCAAACCCTCCTGCTTCTGACGATAAAAAGAAAAAAGGCGGTAAGGTGTTTGCAGGCTTAGTTGCAGGAATATGTGTTTTTCTTGTAATTGCCCTTGTTGTTATTCTGGCAGGCGGCGATACTCCTTCTTCAACGGGTAATGAAGAAAATACAACAGTTACAGCAAATCAGAATGTTGAAGAATTTGTAACAAGTGCTTCTCCCGAAACTGAAAACAGTGCAACGGACGGTGTCATGACGCCCAAAAGCATTTTCAAAAAGGTTCTGAATTCCTCTGTCGGCATTCTTGTTTACGATAAATCAAAAACTCTTGCTTCAGAAGGCTCGGGTGTTCTTTTTCAGGAGAGCAAGGACGGCAAGTATACTTATATCATAACCTGTGCTCATGTTATAAACGAGGCATCGGGATATATCCGTGTGCAGCTTGCAGACGGCAAGGAATATGACGCAAAGCTTGTGGGCTTCGATGCAAGAACTGATATAGGTGTCATCAGCATTGAAAAAACAGGTCTCACTCTTGCCGAAATAGGAGATTCCTCTAAAATATCAGTCGGTGATTATATCTATGCCATAGGAAATCCCGGCGGTGTTGAATTTGCAAACTCCTTTACAAACGGTATTGTTTCAGCTCTTGACCGTCCCGTTAATTCATCATCTACAGGTTATACTACTGAATGTATTCAGCACACAGCCGCTATAAATCCCGGAAATTCAGGCGGTGCTCTCGTAAATTCATACGGGCAGGTTGTGGGAATTAACTCTATGAAGATTGTTGCCGACGAATATGAAGGAATGGGCTTTGCAG
>JAZNRX010000019.1:0-26810 GCA_045590915.1 Acutalibacteraceae bacterium
TCCTGTGGCCCAAATTCGAGGATCCCGATGTGGGCTATAAGCTTGCATTTACGGGCGGCATAAAAGACGATATTCTCGACATTGAAGAACTGGCGGTAGTTCTTCTCGGAATTCTCCGTGACGATTATCCCGAAAAGCTTGAGGAACGCTATAAAATAACAGATTTTAACGACCTTACAGGTTATGAAATTCTTGAGGCAATCGGAAGAAAAAGAGGCATGCTCATATCAAAGGGGGAGGTCAACACCTTAAGAGCCGCCACGACACTTTTTGATGAGCTCCGAGGCGGAAAGCTTGGTACCATAACATTCGAAAGGCCCGAAGAATAATGACATACGAATATGAAAATATGCTGAAGGAGCAAGGCTATAAAATTGTATGCGGAGTTGACGAAGCCGGCAGAGGCCCTCTTGCAGGACCTGTTTTTGCCGCCGCAGTCATTCTCCCCGAAAACCTTGACGATCTGGGAATAAACGACTCAAAAAAGCTCTCAGAAAAGAAAAGAGATGCACTTTTTGAGGTTATAAAGGAAAGGGCACTCGCATATTCAATAGCAAGTGCCGATGAAAAAGAAATTGATGATATAAACATTCTCAATGCCACTTTTCTTGCAATGAAAAGAGCTGTTGAAGGACTTGCAATAAAACCCGATATCGCACTTATTGACGGAAACAGGAAAGCAAATACAGGTGTAGAAGAAATGACTCTTGTGAAGGGTGATGCAAAATCCATATCCATCGCCGCCGCATCAATTCTCGCAAAGGTAAGCCGAGACCGATACCTTCTGAAGCTTGACGAAAAATATCCCGAATATCAGTTCAGAAAGCACAAGGGCTATCCCACTGCACTTCATTATGAAATGATAAAGGAACACGGCGTTTCCCCTGTTCACAGGCTGTCATTCCTTAAAAATCTCAGTGAAAAATAATGGCACTTCCCAATCACTTAAAAATCGGCCTTCGCGGTGAGCAGATGGCGGCAAGATATCTTCGCAAAAACCAATATCACATAATTGCCGCAAATTATTCAACAAAGCTTGGCGAAA
The DNA here is from genome assembly GCA_045590915.1 of Acutalibacteraceae bacterium. Lineage (GTDB taxonomy): Bacteria > Bacillota > Clostridia > Oscillospirales > Acutalibacteraceae > RUG806. The sequence continues at coordinate 1,046 of JAZNRX010000019.1, forward strand.
CAGACATAATTGCCGAAAAGGACAACATAATCTGCTTTATTGAAGTCAAAACCCGTTCTCCCGGTCAGATGCTTCCGCCGTCAGAAGCTGTTGACCGCAGAAAACAGGAAAATCTCGAAACTAACGCATCCGCCTTTCTGAAAAAACAGAATTATACCGACAAAAGCTTCCGTTTCGATATAATAGAAGTCATCCTCCACGACCTTTTCACAGCAGACATAAACCACATAGAAAATGCATTTTAATAAACAAAGGACTGCCGGGCAGTCCTTTGTTTGTTTTAGTTTTTAATAATTTATTCTCTTTTCTTCTATAACAAGAGGTTTTTCCTCCTTGTTGTTTAAGGAAAATACTATAAATTCAAGTATAAATGCCATAAAAATAAAAAGAACAAATAAAAGCATCACAAGAATTCTTGTCATTACTGTGTTTGCAATCGTGACAATATCAGATTTAATAAGTTCAGGCAAACACAAAAACAAAAACTCTGCCACAGTCAACACAAGACCTATTACACTGCCCAAAATCATACGACGCGGTATTATTTTGGAATATTGAACAATACCGCACATTGCAAAGTCATAGTATTTATTCAGATTAAACTTTGATTTTCCTTTTTTTCGCATATCCTGAGTAAAATATACAATATCAGTAGATGAAGCCCACTCAAGAATTATTCCTCGCAAAAAAGGATTTGAAGGCTTTAATTTTTTCAGGATATCAATAAAACTCTTATCAAACAATTCAAATTCAGTTGCATGAGGAGTAAGCTTAATTCCGAAAATATGTATCATCAAAAAATAAAAAAACGAACGCATAAAATACATAAACTTATTTTCTCGACTTTTATTTTTGACACCAAGAACCACCTGTGTCCCGTTTTCCCATTTCTCGAGAAATTCGGGAATTTTCTCGGGGGGATTCTGTAAATCAGCATGAAGAATTATTGCACAGTCGCCTTTTGCCTGCTGAACAGAATAGAAAGTGTTTTTCAAATATCCTGAATTTTTTGCATAAAAAACACATTTTACGTTTTCATTTTCATCACAGAGTTTTTCAATTATTTCCCGAGTTCCGTCTGAAGAACCATCATCAAAAAAGACTATCTCATAAACATACTTTTTGTTTTCAGAAAATACCGAATTTACCCTTCGGTAAATTTCTTCAACCATTTCTTTTTCGTTATATATCGGCACCACAACGGAAACCATTCTCTTTTCAGGATTCATATCAACAACTCCTGTTATGAAATATCAGTTTCGCTTAAACAAATTATTTCTGACTAAGCGTAATCCGTATACTATATAATTTTTAATTATTTTCGGATTTTTCACACAACTAAAAACCTTTTTTACTATATATGTCGGACGAAGGTAAAACTTCAACAGATATTTCTGCTTCAGTTTTTTTATTTCTTCCATTGAAACTGTCTGCGTTCCACATGTATTCGGGGAAAAATAGTCATTTCCCCATGCTTCACTTGTTATTGTGTCATATTTTTTACATAAATCGTAAAGACCGGTTCCGTAATAAGGCATCGCAATATGTACTTCAATAAAATCAGGTTTTAACTGAAATGCAAATTTTAAGGTGTTTATAATATCATCTTTTGTTTCCCACGGAAAACCTATCATAAGAAAAGCAAACAGAGGAAGTCCTGTTTTTCTTATAAGTGCTGCCGCCTTCATGTTATCTTCAACTGTTGTTCCTTTTTTTATAAGCTTCAGAGTTTTTTCATTTGCACTCTCAAAGCCTACTGCCAGCATAAAACATCCTGCTAATTTCAGTTTTTTTAGCAATCTCTCATTCAAGGGCTTTACTCTTGAATTTACGGTAAATTCTATTTTTCCATGCAAGGGAGAATTTATAATCTTATCACAGATTTCTTCTGCCCATTCCTGTTCGATTGTAAAGGTATCAGCTTTGAAGAAAAAGTTTTTTATACCGTATTTATAAAAACATTCTTCTATTTCTGCAAATATATTGTCTGCACTTCTTTTTCTGACCTTTTTTCCCGATATAACAGGAGTAAGACAATAAACACAATTTGCAGGACACCCTCTTGAAACAGCTATTGTTGCCATAGGTTCACCGGTATCGGGTCTGACATACAGCTCATTCTTCATCATGTCTCTTGCTGGAAAAGGAATCTCGTCAAGATTACAAATCCATGTATTAAAGGATGTCTTTTTGTATTCGATTCCGTTTTTATAAATAATCCCAGGAATATCATCAATATTCCCTTTGTTTTTCATAATAAAATCTACCAATTGTCCTATTACGGTATCAACCTCACCACCCATAAGATAGTTTATATTACTTAAATCAAGAGTTTTTAACAGTTCTTCGGGGGTATCAAAAAAGATTGCTCCTTTAAGTATAAATTCGCATTTATAAAAAGAGCATATCCAATTAACAAACTCAATATCTGAAAGTACAGTTGCATTTGTGATACTGATAAAAATAGCATCCGGACGAAATTTCTTTATATCATCTTCAACTTCACAAAGCTGTGTTTTTTCTGTCTGATAGTCTCTGAGAAAAACTTCATAGCCTTTGTCTTTGAGAATTGCGGCGGCATACCCTAAATCATTACAGGCATGAATTGAAGTTGCAGCAGAATCATCAATATTGCATTGTGCTCTGTCTTCACTTCTCTGATATACTTTGCCGGGGGGGTAAAGTAACATAACTCTATTCATTATATTATCCTCTAAAGCAAGAAAAATGTTTTCTTGCTTCAACAAGTTCACTATATGTATTGATATTAAATTCTCTTTCTGCAACACATAGGCATAAACCTTTTTTTTCTGCCTGCACCAGCAAATTCAGATAATCACAAAGATCATACGGAGTATTTTTATTTTCGTCGTAAATATCTTTCAGATAGTCAAGACTCGAAACATTAAATATGCAAAAACCTGTTCCTTTTATGTTGTTTACTACTGTTTCTGGTTTCTCGGTACATTTTTTCAGGTTCATATCTGCATCTGCATCAACAGAATAATTGTTTTTTACTCTTTCCACATTTTCTTCGTATGTAATTCCACAATAAAAATCATACTCTGCTTTTTCAACATTATTTTTAATTTCTTCAATGTTAAAACCAGAAAAAACTTCATCTGCCAACTGTAACACAATTTTTTTATCAGGATCAATAACGGAAAGTGCCATCATAAGAGCATTTATAACACCTTTTCTTGAGGGCTGTTCAACATAAGTAAGCTTAATTCCCTTATAGTTTTCCTTTAACGCTGTCTTTATTTCTTTTGCAAATGCACCAACAACAACAATACAATCAGAAATATTCAGATTTACAAGGTTATCAAGCGCAAACTCAATCAGATGCATATTATTTATTTTATTTAATGCCTTACAGCATTCATAACCTGTGCTGTTATTAAAACGCACACCGTCACCTGCCGCCAGAATTATTCCTGTCATTATACTTTACTCTCTTATTTTAATTTTTTAACAGTAAAAAGAACACCGTTTGATAAAACTGTTTTTTCAACAACGAAGACCTTTTCTATTGCCAATTCTCTTAATTTCATTCCATTTGATTCTTTAACATATATGTATTGGGGAAGTTTATCGGGATTCATATTATAGTACTCAAATAAAGCATCTTCTGAAACAATTTCCTGCCATGTGGAATACGTAGCAAACGGTCTGTCAACATACAGATATAACCAAGAATCCTTAGAGTAAATCAAAACAGACTCATCTTGCAAACTGTGAGCTTTAATATAGTCTAAATCATCCAATGTTTTTTGATAATCTTCAAAAATTTCCGGCTCAACAAACAATCCCGTCAAAGGTCCCTCTGAAACAAAAACACTGTCAGAATAAATAAAATACGACTTTTTATATTCTTCAAAATTAACACTAAAGCTAATATGCCCCTGCAATGCAATTTGACAAACAAAACAAAAACAAATTAAAGCTACAATACATTTTTCGATAACATCTATTCTGATTGTTTTCTTTATTGGTAAATTTGTATTATACCTTATTTCTTTCAAAAAATCAAAAACAAAACAAATACCCGGCACGACACAAGCTAAAAGCATATATCCGAATGGCATAAACAACGCACGCGATGAAAACAAATATAGTAGTGAACCAACAAGACCGGGCACCCACATACAAAGGAATAGCGGTCTGTCTCGGTTTTCTGTAACAAGATAGCAAATATGAGAAAAAAACACAAATGGCAAAAACGTTGCAAGTATCGTTGATTCCTTAAAAATACCCACATCAACACAACATATCCGTATAATCAAAAAAATAAATATACAAAAAGCTGAAAATACATATATAATTTTACGAAAAAAATTGTTTCGTTTTTTATCAACGAATAAAACAAAAAACAATAAAGGTATTACATACCAACAACCAAAACAGAGCTCATTATAACTATTGGCAATATTTTTTATCCTTTCCAAAAAACCATACGAATACTCTGAAACAGATAACATCATTTTTATATTCACAGCAAACGAACTAAATGTCCCACCCGTCAAAAAATAGAACAAAATACTTATCCCGGCAACAATTAAGAGTCCAGAAGAGAATAAAACTATAGCATTTTTCGAAAAAAACAAATCATATATTTTACCGTAATTCACTTCTCTTTTTGCTGTATCCTCTGATGCTTGCTTTTTATCTTTTCTATACAATTTCAATTTAATATAACAAGATAAAGCTATGTATATAAAATAAAAGAAACAAGCCATTGGATTGCACACACAACAGCATCCGAAACAAACACCACAGACAACATATAAACATTTTCTTTCCTTAATATAAATTGAATATATCATAAATGTCAGCATGAGCAAACAATAAAGATATATTGTATAATGATTAATTGTTGTGATATAAAACGGCCAATAGAAAACTACTGCAACAATAACAGCAATTATACCCTTTTTTCTAAAAAAAAGATATAACCCAAAAGCTCCCACAGTATGCATTGCGAAAAAAACCACTCTTAAAAAAAGAATTATCCCTTGTGTTGAGCCCGTTATTTTTACCCAAAATAACACCGGTATATATTGAAATATTGCAGAAAATTGTGTCAAATGCCATTCATCATTTATCAAACTATCACCATTAATAAGTCTGAGTGCAATAGTAGGATAAAAAGTCTCATCCATTATAGGAACTTTGAATAAGGTATAAACAAATATACTCCCACCAAAAAAAACCACCAAAAGAAAAAGGATATCCATTTTTTGTATTTTTTTCATCATATATCACCTAAAAATCATTCACACCATTATCAACACTCGGCTTTTTGAAGAGCCGTATTTCTTGATAGGAGAAATTTGTTAACAATACAACAATTTAAAACATATAAAACTGTGGCCACAAAAAAACACTACCGGTAACAAACCAAAAAAAATCTTCGAAATATTACAAAAAAACATCACACAAAATAGTATTCATTCAGCTTATTGCACAATTAAAATATAACATGGTTTTAAGGTTAATGTCAACAAAAAAACATCTTATGATTTATCGACAACCTACCTAACAATCTATTGGGGTTATTTAGTGTTTATATCTATAAAAAATCAATTTCTCATTATTGAACAATTGCTTATAGCAACAAAGAAGCCTTATACCTAAAATGGTGTAAGACTTCTTTTACTAATGTACGGGAAATTGCTCACGATATGGGAAATTCCCCTATACAAAGCCCCCCCTACAGTCTCCCAAATTGAAGACTGTAGAAGGTTGATAAAACGTATGCTTTTTTCTAAATAAAGCTTTTTAGCATATCAAGAAATTCCTCTTCGCTAAGATCTGTTCCTTGTTGAGTTATTCTGAAATAAACTCCGTTTTTTTCAAAATATGCACTGAAAACCATTTTATTTTCGTTATTGCATCCCTTAAGAAGCAAGACTGTGACACCGTCAATTCCGGAAGAAAAATCTATATACTCTTTCTCAGTCTCGCTTAAGTCAAGCTTGTAATTTGAAGCCTTCACATCAAGTAAGCTCCCGTCAGGCAAGGTGAAGCAAAACAGATTTTCAGCAGCAGTATTTTTTCCGCCGGAAATTGTGAGGTGCGAATCGTCAGGCACATAGGGGTATTCGGGTAACATTGTACCGAAAGCAGACGGAATAATAATCTTTCCGTATATACGAAGAAGCTCTGTTCGGGATATTTTTTTCCTGTCAGTGAAATTCCCCATCTGACCGTCAGCTTCTGTAGAAATCAGTTTTTCATAGGGCACTTCTACGAAATACGGACTGCTTTCATCGGAAGAAATATCCGCCGTGCTTGTGTCATCGGGGAGATTTGCCTTATCAGATGCCGTGGTATCTTCAGAAACGGAAGATATATCGCTTTCAATATCAGTTCCCGTCTCGGAGGAATAAGAGATCTGTGTTGATAAGAACTCTTCCGTCACTGTAGCTTCATTATGAAGCTCTGATGTGCCAGCTTCCGAAAAATCCGAAACTTCTGCTTCATAGTTATCAGATACGGTATGCTCCTCTCCCACTCCGACCGTAAGCAATCCGTCTGGCAAAACTGCACTTATAAGCACGGCACAAATTGTAAAAAGAAAAACAGCGGCAAGGCTTAAAATATACTTTATTACGCGAGGCTTTTTTGTTTCAACGGGGACAACTGCACACTCATCAACAATACTGTCATCTATGCTCCCGAGCATCTCGAGAAAATCTTCATTTTTCATACCTCAAAGCCCTCCTTCCGAAGATAGTCTTTAAGCTTTTGCCGTGTACGGCTGAGAATTGAACGTACGGTACTTTCCTTTATTCCCGAAAGAGCGGATATGTTTTTCATTGAATCAAAAAACCAATATCTTCTCATAAAAATCAGCTTTTCATCAGAAGGCAGACCGTTTATGAATGAAAATACGGCAGTTTCAAGCTCTTTTGCGGAAAAAATGTCTTCCGTCAGCTCTGATGAAGAAAAGATCTCTCCGATTTCTTCAAGGCTTAAAGTAAAATCACGGCTTCTTTTCTTTGCTTTGTCTCGACGCACTCTTTTGAGTGCCTGATTTCTTGTTATTTTACAAAGATATGCTTTAAGATTTTCAGGCGGTGACACGGCAGATGAATTCCACAAAGCAAGAAGAGAATCATTTACAATCTCTCTTGCATCCTCCGAAGAGCCGAGAATACCCATGGCAAGACTGAAAAGCAGCTTACCGTATTTTTTCTCCGTTTGATAAACGGCAGTATCATCCCGATTTTTCAGAAGCTTTATTATCTGACCGTCATCCATAAATAACTCTTTCTCATAAATAATCAACGAAATATCAATCAAGACCAACGGCAAGCCGCAAAATCTGCCTTGCATCAGAAACGGTGATTTCTCCGTTGTAATCCATATCTCCCATAAGATACGGATAAGCATTCCTTTCCTCAAGTCTACAGCAATACGAAGTGCTGTTCTTGCATCTTTTGCTTCTACGGTTTTGCTGCAGTCAAGGTCTCCGAAGGTATCGTCCGTAAGCTTCACAAAACGCTCCTTAAAAAAAGATTGTGACTCAAAAAGCTTATCATAACTGCCAAGAGAATTAAGCTTCACAGCAAAAGCCCATTCAGCAATCCCGCAACTCATAAGCTCTGCACAGATTTCAGCCGCTTTACACGCAGAACCGAAACCGATTGCTGCCCGAAGTATATAGTACGGCTGATTACTGCGGAAATCAGTACAGTATGATGCTCCGTAAACACTGACAGATGAAATACCTGATATTCCGAGAATTTCTGTATCAAGAAAATTTCTGTGGTCAGAAAATATTTCTTCATATTTTGTATTTTCGTAAGAAGCTTTTGTTTTGAATATAACCTCATATTCTTCCGTAGAATAAGCGGCAAAGGATGTAACGGAAAAAGAAAAAACCAAACACATTGTCAAAAGAATTATAAATATTCTTCGCATAGCTTTCAACTCCTTTCAATTACTTAGTACCAAAAAAATGAAAAGCGTTGCAAAAAAATTCCGGAAATTTTCATTTCCGGAAAAATTTTTTCAATCCTCAAAAAAGAAGACTGCTTTGTTTTCTTTCATCTGGAGACCGGCAGAGAAAAGCTTTCCTGACTTTGATACAAATCCATCTATTTTGTCCGTTTTACCCTCTGAAAGAAGCTTTTTTGCAAGATTTGGTGTAATTACCTTTTTACACAAAACAGACGGTATCGAGAATTTACAGCCTTCTTTATAGCCCTGACAGGAATAGTTATACTTTCCCTTGGTTATTTTATTGCCGCATAAGGGACAAGCACCTATTTCATCACCTGCAAAGCCGAAATAGTTTTCTGAATCAGGGCTGTTTTCAGGGGCATTGAACACATCTGAAATTTCATCAGCCGCCTGACTGACACTGTCATTAATTGTAATTTCACCGCGGTAAACCTTTTTTAATGCTTTGCCAAGCTCACTTGTCTTATATTTATCCATTGAAATACCCATTAAGGACAGCTGCTCAATAAGATATTCTCCGTCGGGAAGAATTCTGTAAACATCCTTTTTCAGTTCAATGTATTTGCTTTTCACGGCATTGTCTATAATTCCCGTTCTTGTGGCTTCGGTACCAAGCTCAAGTCCCTCAAAGATTGCTCTGTAATCCTCGGCATCATCCTCATTTTCAGCCGCCGCTTTGTCCTCTCTGAAGGGATTTTTCAGATAGTTATTCAGCGTTTCTATGGTGTAGTGCTTCGGAGGGCTTGTTTCCTTTTCCTTGGGCTTAAAGTCTATGTTTACCCTGTCACCTTTATTGAGATTGGGCAGAATTTTATTATTCTTTCCTGCCTCATCATACTTTGTCCAACCGGGTTCAAGAATCATAAGCCCTTTAAGATTGTAATCCTCACACTCCCCTACAGAAACGGTTATTTCTGTTTTCTGAACAACACATTCCTCACTGCAGAAAACTGCAACAAAACGGCGAAGCACTGCAGAATACACGGTTTTTTCTTCTTCTGTCAGCTGATTTGCCTGAGGAAATTTATATGTCGGTGTAAGAGCGGAATGAGACTCTATCTTGCTGTCATCAAAAATGGTCTTTTTATCCTTGAATTCAACAGGATAACCCTTTCCCTTAACTATTTCAACAATCTTCTTTATCTTGTCCTTTTCGGCAGTTGCAAGATATTCGGAGTTTGTTCTGGGATATGTAAGAAAACCTTCCTCATAAAGCTTCTGAACAATGCGAAGAGAGGTGTCCATAGGCATCTTATATTTTTTGCCCAGATAGTTCTGTAATTTTGAAAGAGAATAAAGCTTTCCGGGATTGAGCTTATCCTTCTTTGTTTTTTTAGCGGTGACAATCGCTTCCTGAGCATTAAGCTTATCGCAGGCTCGCTGAGCCAACGCCGCCTTTTCCTTGGGGAATTTGTGCTTTGAAACAAGCTCAACCGTTTCCCCGTTTGTTTCGGCAACACTGACAAGTGCCCAGTATTTATCGGGAACAAAGTTTCTTATTGCCATATCTCTGTCATAAATTGCCTTTACAACAGGAACAATTACCCTGCCCACACGAAGAAGCACGCCTGTGCGAAGTGTTGCATATCTTGTGAGATTTACACCGTAAAGCCAGTCAATATAGGTTCTTGCAAAGCCTTCGTTGGCAAGAAGCTCATATTCACTTTCATCCTTCATATTTTTAAGGGCCTCCGCTACGGTTTCAGGTGTCTGATCGGGAAGCCACAAGCGAAGGAATTGCTTTTGTCCCTCAAGGGCATTCATAACACAAAGACGGACAATTATTTCACCCTCACGGTCAGCGTCTCCGGCATTTACAATAGTGTCAACATCTTCACGGTTGCAAAGAGTCTTTATCAGCTCAAACTGACGGACAACTCCGGCATCGGGCTTTTTATCCTCCCCGCATTTAAGCTTGAAACGAAATTTATCAGGCACACAGGGAATGTTTTCCATGCTCCATCTGCCGCTCACGGTGGCTCCCGTATAATCTTCTATGTCACACAAAGAAAACAAATGACCGAAAGCCCAGGTAACAATATACCCGAGCCCCTCGAAATATCCGTTATTCTTTTTCATCTGCCCTATTCCTGCCACAATGTTTCTTGCAAGACTGGGCTTTTCTGCAATTATAAGTATCATATTTATTCTCCTGAGCATATATTTTAATACTTTTCAGAAGAATTGTAAAGTATCAGTTGATGAGATCCTGCCAGAGCGTATCATCTTTTCCCGCATATATTTCGGGAATTTGCCCTATGATTATTGTTTCGGCAACGGGAATGCTTGTAAAAACCTGTGAGCTTAAGGTCTCTCCCACGGAAAGCACATATACATTTGTTGTTATATCAAGCATGGCCTTGTGCAAAGTCTGATTTATACCCGAATATGAAAAAGTATTTCTTACCTCTATGGAGCACGAGCAGGAAATATGGACATTGAGATCAATTTTAGGACCTCTGCCTGTAAGGAAGGTGCTTCCCGTGAGAGTTCCTACGGCTATTGAAATACGGCTTTCTTCGATTTTACCTATTGCCTCGGTTATTCCCACGCTTATAAGAGATTTCAGCTTATTCATCTGTACACTGTCAGATTTCAGAGCGGCAATTTTTCCGCTTTCATCATATTCAATCTCAATAAGCTCTCCGAAGCTGCCGTTTTCATCAGAAAGAAGCCGTGAAACCGTATCGTTGATTATCACCGTAGCAAGATTTTGTGCTCTTGACATAGCCAGTGTATTTATAACAGGTGTCATCCGCATATCAAAAACAACACTTATTCCTGCTGTAATCACCGCCAAAACAAGCATCATCGGCACAAACGGGAACACTTTTTTTCTCTTTCTTTTCACTGTCATCCCTCCCCTTATATACTATGCACAAATCAAATTGCGGTTGATTTTTATTTTTCATGTGTGTATTATATATTTAAGAAGTAAAGGAGGCTTATATATGTCTGAGTCCTTAAAAAAATTCATAAGAAAAAATAATCTCTGTCCCGTTTGCCATATGAAAAAGCTTATGTCTGCAGCAAGAGTAAATGTAAACGGAGCAAAAAGATTTGATAACGGTGTTGCACTCACGCCCCCTATGGGATGGGCAAGCTGGAATTTATTCCGTCATAACATAAATGAAAACATCATAAAAGAAATAGCAAAGGCTATGAAGGACGCACATCTGGATGAATTAGGCTATCAGTATGTCAATGTTGACGACTGCTGGATGTCATCAATGAGAGATGAAAGCGGAAAACTTCAGGGAGACCTTGCAACATTTCCGTCGGGCATAAAAAGCCTCGTTGAAGCAGTTAACTCCTACGGTCTGAAAATGGGCATATATACATCTAACGGTACTCTTACCTGTGAGGATCTGCCCTCAAGCCTTTATCACGAAAGAATTGATGCTGAAACCTTTGCCGAATGGGGCGTTGAATATTTTAAATATGACTTCTGTCACAATGAAGCAATTCCTTCACTTGCCCCCGAAATCGAAAAAATCCTTATTGCAAAAAAGGGCGGAAATGAGTTTCTTACTCTTTTAGCGGAAAATGCACTTCTCCGCGGCGATGCAGTGCTTCTTGACGATGATAAGCTCACCCTTTCAGGCAAATATATTTCAGGACTTTCTTCAAATGCAGGTGTGGCTTTATTTACAGATATAGAAATACCCGAGGATGACGAATATACTCTCACCCTCGGCATAAGAAAAGCCGTAAACAAGGACAAATACTGCGAGCTTACGGTAAACGGCAAAGATATTTATCCTGTCCGCGTACCTGCAACAAAGGGAGCAACCCGAGAGGGCAGAGTACAGCTTACCGTTAAATTCAGGAAAGGCAAAAACTCCGTCATCATAAATAATCCCATCGGCTCACGAATGGATTCTGCCGCAAAGCAGTATCAGAATATGGGTAAAGAGCTTATGCGTGCCACAAAGAAGGTAGCAGAAGAAACGGGAAAGCCCGAAAAGCCCATCTGTTTTTCTATTTGTGAATGGGGACTTAACCGTCCGTGGAAATGGGGTGCCACTGCCGGTAACTTATGGAGAACAACTCCGGATATCCGCCCTGAATGGACTTCAATAATCGCAATTTATGAAGCCACTGTCCGTCTTTATAAATATGCAGGCATCGGCAACTGGAACGATCCCGATATGCTTGAGGTGGGCAACGGAAATCTTACCGACAGTGAAAATGAGGCACATTTCTCTCTCTGGTGTATGCTTGCGGCTCCTCTTATTCTCGGGAATGACATAAGAACCTTCATAAAGGCTGACGGAAGTGTTGACCTTGACAATAAGGTGCTTAAAATCATATCAAACAAAAAGGCTATTGCGATAAATCAGGATAAGCTGGGAGTTCCTTGCAGAAGAATTAAAACAAATATCATAACCGATGTACTTGTAAAGCCTCTTGAAAACAAGGAGGCGGCGGTATGTATTCTCAACAAAGGGAATTCCGAAAAGGAAGCTTCATTCAGCATAAGAGAAATTGCAGGTCTCGGCTTCGTAAATCTTCCCGATGCTGACAGATATATGGTTTCAGATATATGGGACAACACAACCTTCGTTGCAAGCGACGAGGTTAAAGCAACCCTTAAAGGTCACAGTGTAAAGCTTTATAAAATTCAGGTAATGGGGTAACAACAATGAATAAACACATTCTCACTCTTAAAACTCCGGCAGAAAACTGGGAGCACGGCTCCCCCATCGGTGGCGGCTCCTTCGGTGCCATGCTTTTCGGAAGAACAGATACAGAAAAAATCTATCTTTGTGAAGAAACAATATGGGCAGGCGAAGAAAGAGATACAACAATAAAGGACTTTCCCGAAAGAATAAAGACATTAAGACAAATGTATCTTGACGGCAAGGTAACCGAAATTGATCCGTGGGCAGAAGAGCATCTCGGTGAAGGCATTGAAAGAATTAAATCCTATGAATACGCGGGTGTTCTCAATATTGATTTTAAGGACAAATCACCCGCTGAGGATTACAAAAGAGAGCTTATACTCAATGACGGCGTTGCGGAAATTTCTTACAGTAAAAACGGAAACAAAATAACAGAAACCGCTTTTTCCTCTTATTCATCTGAAATTACGGGAATTAAGCTTCACAGCATAAATCCCATAGATTTCAGCATTTCATACGAAAGAGAAAATGTAGAAAGTGTCACATTTCTCAATGACCTTCTTCTCATCCGAGCAAAAACCGCATGCGGAAAACACCGCTTTGCTGTGGGAATAAAAATCGAAACAGAAGCAGATTTCGGCTACGACGGTGAGAAAATCGAAATAAAAGGCTCCGTTGACACAAACATCTTTATTTCAATCGCAACAGAATTCAATTTCAAAAACCGCTTTGAAGAATTCTGCCTTGAGGCAATAAACGATGCAGACACATTTGAAGAAATGAAGGAGCTTCATATTGCAGGCTTCAATGAGCTTTTTGATAATTCCGACATAAATTTTGAAGTAAGTGAAGAAATTCAGAAGCTTTCCGCCGATGAGAGAATTATGAGGCTGAAAAATGATGAGAATGCCGAGGACGAAGGGCTTTATGCTCTTTATTTTGCATTCGGAAAATATCTTCTCATTTCCTCATCACGATATGACACATTACCCGCAAATCTTCAGGGTGTTTGGGTTGAAAAGCTTGAAAACCCGTGGAATTCAGACTATCACACAAATATCAATCTGCAAATGAACTATTGGTTACCCGAAGTGGCAAACATTTCGGAATGCCACCTTCCCCTTTTCAGATATATGAATGATTTTCTTCTTGAATCGGGGAAAAAGACGGCAAAAGAGAATTATAACTGCCGCGGCACCGTACTTCATCATTTAAGTGACATTTACGGGTTTACCACTCCTGCAGACGGTATATGGGGTGTGTGGCCCATGGGTGCGGCATGGCTGAGCTTTCATATGTGGGAGCATTTCCTTTTCACAAGAGATGTTGAGTTTTTAAGAGAAACTGCTTACGACTATATTCACGAATGTGCATTATTCTTTATGGATTTTCTTTTTGAAGACAAAAACGGCTATCTTATTTCAGGCCCCTCAATGTCTCCCGAAAATGATTACTATCCGATAAAGGACAACAAGGATATAACAGCAACAATCGCTTTTTCTCCCACAATGGACATTGAGATAATCGGCGGAACACTTCGCAACTATATCGACATGGAAAATATTTTAGGGATTAATGAAGATGACAAAAAACAGGCAGAGGAAACACTCAGAAAATTACCTCCGCTGAAGGTCGGTGCAAACGGCTGTCTGATGGAATGGCTTGAGGATTATGACGAGCCCGAGCCCGGTCACAGACACATCTCACACGCATTCGGTCTTTATCCCGACAATATGATAACCGAAAAAACACCTGAGCTTTTTGAGGCTATCAAAAACACACTTCACAGAAGGCTTTCCTTCGGCGGCGGACATACTGGCTGGTCAAGAGCATGGCTTATCAATCTTTTCGCCCGTCTTAAAGACGGCAAAAATACATATGAGCATCTGCGACTTCTTCTGACAAAAAGCACACACACAAATCTTTTTGATGTGCATCCTCCCTTCCAGATAGACGGCAATTTCGGCGGTGCGGCAGGTGTTGCAGAATCACTCATTCAGTCCCACGAGGGATATATAAGCCTTCTTCCTGCAGTAAAAGAAGGACTTACGGGCTCATTTAGGGGACTTAAAGCCCGCGGAAATGTAACAGTCAGCGCATCCTTCAAAGACAGCAAAATTGCTGAATTTTCACTTTTTGCACCTTATGAAACAACAGCTTTTGTAAAGGCAAACGGTGAGATGTATGAAATAAAGCTGGATAGCTTTAAGGAAGCAACAATAACACTTTAACAACGAAAAAAAAGTCTGTTCCTTTTGGAGAACAGACTTTTTAATTATTCTTCGTCTTCTGCTTCTTCGTCTTCTTCGGGTTCTTCAAGAATTACATCCTGATTGGTGAAGAATTTGATTTTATTGAGGGGCACCCCGAGAGTTTTTTCACAGGCTCCGCTCATAAGAGGCATCATTTTGGATTCAACAACAGTATTTATTGCCGCAAAATCAATAAGTATCTGAAGCTGTGCTTTAAGGAAATCATCATCCTTATCATCAAAGAAGCTATCGTCTACCTCTTCAACCTTAACACCTGTCAGAGACATATCCTGATTATAAATTCTGCGGTTCTTTTCAAGGCACTTTTTGATTATTTCAAGCATCTGTTCTCTTTTGCCTGCCTTGAGAGCATTGTTGAGAGATGTTGCCTTCATCTGAAGCTTGAATGAAAGCTTGCAGGTTTTTACAATAGCAAGAGCAAGCTTTGCAAGGTCGGGATTGATTTTTTCGGGAACAAAAACTTCCCCGTCTTTCTTATAGAAATAAGTCATAGCCATTCTCCTTAATAAAATACTGAAAGTATATTAACATAATAAAGAATTTTTTGCAACAAAAAAATCTCTTCATCCGAAGACGAAGAGATTTTTACCGTCAGCATCCGCCGCCGTTGGCACGGAATTTTCCGAATGTAAGAGTGTCCTCAAAGGGAACGGCATAGGTTCCGTCATTTGTGAGAGGCACAAGGCATTCGTTATTATAATTTTCCATAAACTGAGGAAGCTCCTCATATGTCCATACTGTTACCTGTTCATCAGAATAGAGAATAAGGTCAATGAGGTTACCCCAGTAACGAGAACCGGAATCGTGCTTGAGACCTTTTCCGAACCATGTGATGTCGGGATAGAGACAGGTTGATGCATCTATCTGTAAATCTGCGGATACGTGGTTTTTACCGCATTCACACTCTTCAGCCTGCTTATAATCAAGACCTAAAATGCCGTCAACATCAGCACAGATTGCACCGAAGGCTTCATCAGTTGTGCAGATTGAAATATCGCTCATTCTGTCATTATCAGATGAGAAGGGAGCCATGGGATAGCCGTATTCAGCTATGATACCGACATTCTTACCCTCACTCATAAGCGAATCAATGATATTCTGCATATTAGGCTGAACTTCATCGTGATAATAGCGGTTCTTTTCAAGAAGACCTGCATATTTTTCCTGTAATTCGGGAGTGCCGAAAAGAAATTCCTCCGCATCCTTATATCTTTCGGGGCTCATCATCGCAAAGAAGCCGGGAATTGCACCGAAGGTTTCAAGAAGATAGGGATCTACAGCCGCATCAAGTCTTAACTCAAGATATTCATTCACAACATCAACAAGCCAATCAAAAAGACCTACTGCATAAAGCATCTCAAGCATATAGTAAAGAGCAAGTGTAGCAGAATTTCCTTCAAGAGAGGTCTTGAGGAAACGAAGAAGTGAAAGGCTGTCAACTTTGATATTTCCGGAAACGGGATCCGCACAAGCGGCAACACCGTTCATGGCACCGCAAATGAATACAACACCTGTGATTTCATCGCGTTTTGCGGGATCTGTCTCGTTATAATAATACTCATAAAGGTAGGTCATTACCACACAATTACCCTGTGAGAAGGCGGTTATTGCAACCTTATCACTGCCTGTAACCTTCTTAACTCTCTGAATATAGTCGTGAAGCTCACCTGCAAGAGTGTGCATATCCTTACGCCAGTCAAAACGGAAATAGAAGCTGTTGCTGTAACCGTATTTGGGAAGAACAGGCTCCTCTTCGGGTTCTTCAGGCTCTTCGGGTTCTTCGGGATTTACAAGAGAACCTATCATATCAAAGACTGCGTTGATTTTTGCAGTTACCTCGTCAAAAAATGCTTTTATTTCATTGAAGACGGCACCGACTTCTGCAGTGACCTTATCAAGAAAATCGGGTTCCTCGGGAATTTCCTCTTCAGGTTCAATAGGCTCAAGATCATCATCGAGTCCGAGACTGTTGTCATATTTTCCGCCTGTTCCTTCTTTCATTGTTCCGTCGGGATTGCAGCTGACATCAGAAAATACGTCAAGAAGGAAGGGACCTAAATTCTTATCAACAAGGTCATAATTCCTTGTCAGAACACCCAGAAGAAAACCGGGAACATACTTTAAAATTGCAGGAAGAAGAACATCCATCGAAGGTCCGAAAACAGTGGTATCGTCGCTTTCGTCCTCTGTATCAAGATTTCTGTAAATTGTTTCACCGAAGCCGGGAACCTCGACAACAGGAACATCGTCACGGTTGAGCTTCTTGAGATCCTCCTCAGACTGCAAAATCATAATATCGGGAGACTCGCCTTCCTCTGCGGCAAAGCCGACAACGGAAAACATTCCGAATATAAGTGAAATGCTGAGAATTATTGAAATAACCTTTTTCATAATCATTCCCCTTTTTAACTATATATGGGTATAATACAATTAATAGTTTTTTTTGTCAACAGAAAATACAGGATTTACACATTTGACTTGCATTCTTATTTGTGGTAAAATGTCCCCTGATTATCAGAAAAGAGGTTTAACAATGAAAAAACAGAAGCTTATTATTTTACCTATCCTTATCGTATGCATTCTTTTCTCCTGTATTTCTCCTGCTGTTGCCGCACTCAAGGGCGACATTGACGGAAAAGCAGGCGTTACGGCAGCTGATGCAAGACTTGTTCTTCGTGCCTCTGTAAATCTTGAAGTATTAACAGAACAGCAATTGAAGCTTGCCGATGTTGACGGCAAGCCCGGAATTACCGCTGCCGATGCGAGACTTGTGCTCCGAGCATCCGTCAATCTTGAAAACCTTGGTGAATTGGAGGAAGTGCATGTTCATGAGTATAATAAGGTAGTCTCTATTGAGCGTGAGCCCACCTGTACAGGCACAGGAAAACAGAAGGTTGCCTGCTCTTGCGGAAGAGAGACAACACAATATACTGACAAGCTGGGCCACGATTATCAGCTTACAAGCGAAGAAGCACCCACCTGCAAGAAGCAAGGCAAAAAAATCTCAACATGCAACCGTTGCGGTCTCACTGACACAGACTACATTCCCAAAATAGACCACGAGTATGAGATTACAGAGGAAAAGCCTGCAGGTTGTGAAACAAAGGGACATATCAGATATCAGTGTAAATACTGCACTTCCGTGAAAGCGGACCAGTTCCCTGCCACCGGACACGATTATGACAGTGTGACAGGACTTTGCAAGAACTGCGGAAATTCAGATCCGAACCACTATGATGAAATTCCTAAGGGCGAAAAATGGATTGTTGATGATAACTGGGAAATTTCAATCGTAAGCGTTAAAAATCACTCACTTCACAGCACATCCATAAACAATTCACAGGGCTATACAAATGAACAGTGTGTTCTTATTACCTACAAGGTTAAAAGCATCGGCTATAAGCCTCACCTTGAAAATGCAACAGGACTTAACATCACCCCTCTTGACTTCAAGGTATATGATGCTGAAGGTGAGCAGGCAAAGAACTATGTTTGCAACCATACACAGTATGCTACGGTTGAACTTGAAGGCTTATCTGCCACAGGTGTAGTTCCTGTTGTGCTTATGAATAACAGTGACAGCATCACATTTGTTATCAGTGAATATGACTCTGACGGTGTTATAAGAAGAGCCTTCTTCACTGCTGACATTACAGATTAACAGTAAACATATCACCAAGGAGCAAAAAATGGTAAACTCATTATTCGCAAAGCTTTTTGCTTTTTTTATGAGCATTTTTCTTGTGTTAAACACTTTCATCACAAGCAAAACTCCTATTGAAGAACCCAAGGGAATAAAAAATGTCATCTATCTTATAGGAGACGGAATGGGCTTTAATCACCTTGAAAAAACAAAGGCCGAGAAAGAGCTTTTTCTTGCTATGGACAGCTTTGAAATTAAGGGCAGCTCCCGCACATCCTCTCTTTCGCACGAAATCACCGACAGTGCCGCAGGCGGAACTGCACTTGCCGTTGGAGTAAGAACCGGAAACAGAATGATAGGTGTGTATTATGACGATGCAAATGCCGAAATCTCTTATCCCAAAAGTATTACTGAGCTTTGCCTTGAAAACGGCAAAAAGACAGGTGTAATCACAACCGATGCAACCTCGGGTGCTACCCCTGCATCCTTTTCGGCTCATTCTTCGGACAGGGGCAATTCGCAGGATATTTCAGATGACCAGCTCAAATCAGGAATTGATCTTATATGGGGTACGGATGTTTCAGAGGTAACCGTAGGCTCAGCAGAAGCACACGGATATCAGCATATTTCAACCTACGATGAAATGATGGCTCTTGAAGAAGGAAGTAAAAGCTTTGGTCAATTCACAAATTCCCTGTGGACAACAACACAGTCAGATGAAAGCACACCCAATCTTGAGCAGATGGCTGTCAAAGCGGTTGATCTGCTGGATGATACGACGGAAGGCTTCTTCCTTATGATTGAGGGAGCACATATTGACAAGCACTCACATAACAATGATGCAGAGTCAATGAAAGAGTCTCTTGAAGAATTTGACAAAACCGTAAAAGCAATGCTTGACTATGCAAAGGAAGACGGTGAAACCCTTGTTGTTGTTACCGCAGACCACGAAACCGGCGCAATTACTTTTGAAGACGGCGAATTCGTTTTCACAAGTGACAATCACAGTGCGGCAGATGTTCCCCTTCTTGTTTACGGCTCTGACCGGCTTATTGAAAACGGTGAAACAGTAAATAACTGCGACATCCCCACAAGAATTGCACGTATTCTGAAATTCGAAGAAAACGAATTCCCTGTAAGTGTAAAAAAATAATGCACAAAAAAAGGATACATTTTTTGTGTCTTTTTAGGTTAATAACATTGATATCATTGAAACATTTTTTCTGTGCTATAATACTAATGGATTAATTTCCGCGATAATCAGAAAGAAGGTTTTTTATGAAAAAAATATTGGCAATAATGTTGGTTTTGCTGACATTAGTCCCCTATGTTCTCCCAGCCTCCGCAGCAGAAAGAATGCTCGGTGACGTTGACGGAGACGGAAAAATTGCAGCAACAGACGCAAGACTTGCTCTGCGTGCATCTGTTAATCTGGAAAATCTTTCAGATGTAGCAAAAAAAGCAGCAGATGCAAACAAGGACGGCAATATTGTTGCAGCCGATGCAAGACTTATTCTCCGTGCATCTGTAGACCTTGAAAGACTTGACCGCGATTATTATCTGCTTAAAGAAAAATGGACAGAAGAAAACAAATGGGAGCTTACTTTCACTGATGTAAAGCCCCATACAGACTGTATTTCAACAAGTTCTGACTATGTTGTTTATACTATTCAGTATAAATATAAAAATCTTGGCATCTCAAAGAAAATTGATTTTGATCCTATCTTCAATTTTGATGCTTTCGATGAAAACGGCAATGAGCTTGAATATGAATACTGCAAGCATGAGGACGGAGCTATCATAGCAGAAGTTGGTGTAGAAAAGGTTGCTACTGCAAACTACATAGTTCCCAAGGATTGCAAAACAATCACAATTAAGGTTAAGCACGATGAAAACGGAAATTCAAGCTTCGGTGTAACAATGAGAAATGCTGAATTCAGAATTGACACCGCATACAGATGCTCTCACAAATGGGTGGAAGCTACCTGCTACAAAGCAAAATATTGCTCTGTATGTCTTGAAACTCAGGGTTCATATCTCGAACATGTCGGCGGTTCAAACAAATACTGTATAAGATGTAACTGCTGGGTAGGCGATATTTATCCCATTCTCGGTGCACCCCTTGATTCCCTTGCATCAATTCAGGCTTTTGTTCCCCAGTATTATTCAAGATATTGCTACCTTGCAGGAAACTTCCGTCTTCTCAAGAACTCTGCAGACGGAATGATTCTTTCCTGGGGCGGCAAAAATAAGACAAACAAAACAATCAAGTATATCACCGTTGAATTAAACCTTTATAACAGAGTAGGAGATCCTGCTCACGATGAATTCACAGGAAAAACTACTGATTCATTCCAGATTATAGGCCCCATTGAGCCCGGCAAACGCTTCTATATGAGACATCTTTTCTGCTATAGTCAGGATCTTGCTTATATAACAATGGGCTATGTTACCGTTGAGTTTATGGACGGAACAAAAGTCAGAGACTGGTACGGTTACAAGACATCCGGAACAGTTTATGCAATGGAAGGCGACGAATATCTGTATATTGAAAAATAAAGCTTAACAGCAACTAAAAAGGACGCAGTTTTTACGCTGCGTCCTTTTGTACCTTATAGTATTATCATTCGCAACAGGACCGAAAATTAAGTCATAGCAATCTGCAACATTTGTGTTTGTTCTATGTGATGCTACAAACTTAAGCCAATCGGCATCAGGAGCACTGAACTTAAGAGTTTCTAATGAAGTAGCTTCTTCATTATAATCAAACATTGTAACGGTAGGAGTTCCTTCACCACGGCGTAAAACCATGAGTTTTGCCCACTTTGCAGCCTGCTCATAATCCGAAGTTAGATAAAAACCGCATCCGAAATCCAATGCACGGTTACTCTCAATTATTTTAGGTTCTTTAACTGCAACATTGCTACCGTGATACAAAAGCATATTCTCTCCACCTTTCATTTTTTATTAGAACACTCTTAACTGAAGTTTTCAAGATGTGAAAAAAGGACACAGATTTTACTCTGTGTCCTTTCGTGTTTTATGGAGAATTTAATTGAACTTTTTCTTTATTGCTTTGTGATAGTAGGCATATGTGCAGGAGGGTTCTTTTGAAAGCACCTGACTCTCTTTTACTTCACCGATGAAGAGCATGTGGCTGCCGAGGTTCAGCTTTTCCTTGACGTCACAGCTGAAGAATGCGTTGGTGTTTTCGGTGATGTAGGCAAGACCGTTATAGCTACGCTCAAAAGCCTCAAAACCGTTGAATTTATTGGTGTCGCGACCACTTTGCATACCGAAGTGCTTCACGGTTTCAAAGGGCAGGGACTCGGTTAAAACGCTTAAATTGAACTTGCCTGTCTTTTCAATGATTTCACGGGTAAGGTTTCCCATCTGACAGGAAATTGCAATTTTTGTGGGGTCGTTTGCTACCTGAAAGGCGGTGTTTATGATACAACCGTTATCCTTTCCCTGTTCGTCTTTCGCAGTCAGGATAAATAACCCGTAGCTTAAATTAAACAGAGCCGTGGGATCCTGCTGCGGATTCCTTCAACCCTTGAAGTAACGGTTAAGAAGGCCTTCAAATGCCTTACCGTGTCTTGCTTCGTCTCTTGCCATTTCATGTACTGTATCATGGATTGCATCAAGATTAAGCTTCTTAGCAAGAGCTGCAAGCTCAAACTTACCGTTTGTTGCTCCGTATTCGCAATCAACACGCCATGCGAGATTTTCCTTTGTTGTAGCCTTCATATTGGGCTCAAGTGCTTCGCCTAAAAGCTCTGCAAACTTTGCAGCATGCTCTGCTTCTTCGTAAGCAGCCTTTTCCCAATAGAGACCGATTTCGGGATAGCCTTCACGGTGTGCAATTCTTGCCATGCAAAGATACATACCAACCTCAGAGCATTCACCGTTAAAATTTGCCATAAGCTGTTCAAAAATATATTTTTTATCTTCAGCAGAGATATCAGGGTTATTTGCAACTGTCTTTTCGTAAATACCGTATTCATGCTCAGCGGCAAGCTTCACTTCACCTGTCTGCTCCTTGAACTTTTCAGCAGGAACCTTACAAACAGGGCATCTTTCGGGAGCACTGTCTCCCTCATGAACATAACCGCAAACTGTGCATACAAATTTCTTTGACATAATTAAAACTCCTTTTATATGTAATTTTGTTTTTTTGTTCTTGGAACAATTCTAATTGTAATAGAATAATTCTAATTTGTCAACAGTTTTTTTCAAAATTCCGAAAAAATTTATTTTTGATGTTTAACTGCATTTTTTTGAGGGAAAAATAGCAACAGAAACATAAAAAAGGAGTTATTGAAATGACTGTAAAACGCGGTGATATATATTATGCAGATTTAAGTCCTGTTGTGGGCAGTGAACAAGGCGGAATAAGACCTGTACTTATAGTCCAGAATGATATGGGCAACAAATATTCACCTACCGTGATAGCTGCTGCAATAACAAGTCAGAAATATAAAACACAGTTACCGACACATATAAGCGTAAATTCGGGAGGTTGCGGACTTGCAAAGGATTCAATAGTTTTACTTGAGCAAGTAAGAACAATAGATAAAACCCGATTGAAAGAGCATATGGGCACACTTGACAATTCGGAAATGACAAGAATCGACAAAGCCCTGAGCGTCAGCTTCGGCTTAGGATAAATCATAATTTAACGGACTGTATCATTTGATACAGTCCGTTTATTGTTAATTATTCAGCTTCTGTAGCTTCTGCAGCTTCTGCTTCGTTTGCTTTTGCGATGAGCTCGTCGATGGACATTGTTACGGGGCCTTCCTCAACAACTTCCTCTTCAACCACAACGGGCTTTTCGGGAGCGGGAATGAGAGCCTTCATTGAAAGACCGATCTTCTTTGCAGCAGAATCGATTTCAATAACCTTAACCATAACCTTCTGGTCGATGGAAAGAACGTCCTGAACCTTTTCAATTCTTTCGTGAGCAATCTGTGAAATGTGGATAAGTCCTTCCATTCCGGGGAAGATTTCTGCGAAAGCACCGAATGTTACGATCTTTACGATCTTAACCTCTGTTTCGGTGTCAACAGGATAGTTCTTCTTGAGGATTTCCCAAGGATTGTCCTCAATTCTCTTATAACCGAGAGAAATCTTCTTTGCTTCGGTATCAAGAGCCTTGATGTATACCTTAACCTCGTCGCCTACATTAACGATTTCTGAAGGATGCTTGATTCTCTTCCATGAAAGCTCGGAACGGTGAATCATACCTCTTACGCCTTCGAATTCTACGAATGCACCGTAATCTGTGAGAGATCTTACGATACCTACATATTCCTGACCTTCAGCAGCTTCTGCCCAGAACTTTTCTTCATTAGCCTTACGGTTAATCTTGTTAGCTTCACGAATGGAGCCTACTGCTCTGCGGCGGCGCTTGTCAATATCAATAACTACGAAATTAACTGTTTTGTTGAGCATATCTTCAAGTCTGCCATCCTTGGCAACGCCTGAAAGAGATGCGGGAACAAAAATTCTTATACCGTTAACAACAACGATGAGTCCCTTGCTGATTACTTCAACTACGGCACCTTCAAGAATCGTTCCTTCCTTGTTTGCTTCAACAATGGTATCCCAGTTCTTAATAGCATCAAAACGACGCTTTGAAAGCATTATTGTGCCTTCAACATCATTTGTTTTCATAATGATGAGATCAAGTTCGTCGCCTACTTTAAGCTCTTTCATGGGATCTGCGGTAGGATCTGCACTGTATTCATCAGCGGGGATATAGCCGGTCTGCTTTCTGCCGATATCAACCTGAATTTCATTGGGAGCAACGTGCATTACTACGCCTGTAACTTTCTGATCATTGTTCATGCTGTTGAGGGATTCCTCAAGAGCCTGCTCGAAGGACATTTCCTCGGTGTTTTCAACAGTATTAACCTGTCCCTGGTTTTCTACTGCTGATTCGATGTTTACATTGGACTCGGACATTGTTTTAATTACCTCCTTAATTATACCGTCCGGAGTGGACGCTCCGGCAGTAACTCCGATTGAAAAAGCATTGTTAAATTTGATTTCCGACAGCTCGGTTGCTTTTTCAATAAGATATGTGGGGGTAATCTGAGCACACAGCTTTCTCAACTTTTCAGTGTTCGAGCTGTTGCGTCCGCCGATTACAACCATCATATCATTCTCTTTGGCAAGGGCTATTGCCTCATCCTGCCTCAAAGCGGTAGCATTACATATTGTATCAAATATTTTTATGTTTGTATATAGTTTTTTTGCAAATTTTTCACATTTTTTGAACTCTTTTGAGTCAAAAGTTGTCTGTGATACCAAAGAAAATGTTGTTTCTTCCGAAAAGGAATTATTGTTTTTTATTGCCTCAAGCTCCTGTTCATTTGAAAAAACAAAGCTCTGTGTAGAGCAATAGCTTCTTATTCCGATTACCTCAGGATGTTTTTCATCCCCTGCAATCAGTATTTTATCACCTGCAAGAGAACGCTCGTTCACAATGGAGTGAATTTTTTTAACAAAGGGACAGGTGGCATCGAAATATTTAATTCCGCTGCTTTCAATTTCAGAAAGCAGTTCCCTTGTAATTCCGTGTGTGCGGATAATAAGCGTATATCCGTCTTTTACTTCTGAAATTTTTTGGGCGACATATACACCTTCGTCCTCAAGGCTTTTTACAAAAATGGGGTTATGGATAAGAGGACCCAATGTACAGGCTTTTTCTCCGTTTTCAACAAAGCTTTCGGCTTTTTTCACTGCACGGTCAACTCCGAAGCAGAAGCCTGCGGATTTTGCAAGTGTTATTTTCATTCTGTTATTTCCTTTGCAAGAGAAACTATTTTTGCAACGACCTCATCCAGTGTCATATCCGAAGAATCAAGAATGTATGCATCGTCGGCGGGCTTCAGCGGAGCCACTGCTCTGTGAGAATCGTTATAGTCTCTTTCCTTTATTTCTCGGAGAAGCTCGTTATAATCCTTGGGCGTACCCTTTTCAATAAGCTCCTTATATCTTCTGTCCGCTCTTTTTTCGGCAGATGCGGTGAGGAATATTTTAAGCTGAGCATCGGGAAGAATTACGGTGCCTATGTCTCTTCCGTCCATAAGACAGTTATTTTCACGGGCAAATTTCTTCTGCATATCAAGAAGAAATGCTCTGACCTCGGGAATAGCAGATACATTTGATGCAGCCATGGATGCATCGGGAAGTCTTATATCAACACTGACATCCTCACCGTTGAGAATAACCCTTTGCTCACC
>JAZNRX010000020.1:0-5116 GCA_045590915.1 Acutalibacteraceae bacterium
TATTACATCTTACATTTTATAGGCTAACAATTTGATAAATTTTATATAAAGGCGATTTTATGAAAAAAAGTGATTTTTATTTTGAGCTCCCTGAGGAGCTTATTGCACAAAGTCCTGCTGAAAAGCGGGACCATTCAAGACTTCTTGTTATAGGAAAAAATTCCGGTAATATTGAACATCGACATTTTTATGACATTGTTGATTATCTGCATGAGGGAGACTGTCTTGTTCTTAACAATTCGAAGGTTTTGCCTGCGAGAATTTACGGTATAAAAAAAGATACGGGAGCAAGAGTAGAATTTCTTCTTCTTAACAGTAAAGGGAATGATGTCTGGGAATGTATTGCAGGACCGGGAAAACGAGCCAAGGAAGGTGCAAGGTTTGTCTTCGGTGACTCGGTTCTTGAATGTACGGTTGTTGAAGTTCTTCCTAACGGAAACCGACTTGTTCAGTTTTTTTATGAGGGTGTTTTTCTTGAAAGACTTGAGGAGATCGGTGAAATGCCTCTGCCTCATTACATAACAAAGAAGCTCGAGGATAAAGAAAGATATCAGACTGTATATGCGGAAAATGACGGCTCCGCTGCTGCTCCCACTGCAGGTCTTCACTATACAACTGAGCTTCTCGATAAAATTAAAGCAAAAGGTGTTAAAATCGCCTATGTAACTCTTCATGTGGGTATCGGCACATTCCGACCTGTTAAGGCTGAAAATATTGAAGACCACGATATGCATTATGAGAATTATTTTATTTCTCCCGAAACTGCCGAAATAATTAATGAAACAAAGAAAGCCGGAGGAAAAATCATATGTACGGGAACAACCTGTTGCCGTACACTGGAATCAGCATGTGATGAAAGCGGTTTTGTAAAGCCTTGCAGTAATTCAACCAATATTTTTATTTATCCCGGATACAGATTTAAATGCATTGATACTTTGATTACAAATTTCCATTTGCCTGAAAGTACACTTATAATGCTTGTTTCGGCATTCTGCGGAAGAGAAAATGCTCTTAATGCTTATAAAATTGCAATAGAGGAAAAATATCACTTTTTTTCATTCGGTGATTCAACTATTATTACCGACGAAGTTTAAGGAGATTATATGTATAAATTATTAAAAAAAGAAGGATGTGCAAGAAGAGGAGAGTTTACGACTGTTCACGGAACGGTTCAGGCTCCCGGCTTCATGAATGTTGCTACAACTGCGGCAATAAAAGGTGGTTTATCCGCTTTTGATCTTATGGACATTAAATGTCAGGTAATGCTTTGCAATACATATCATCTGCATGTGAGAACAGGGGATATAGCGATTAAGGAAATGGGTGGTTTGCATCAGTTTACCGGCTGGGATAAGCCTATTCTTACCGATTCCGGCGGATTTCAGGTTTTTTCTCTTGCAAAGCTTCGTTCAATAAAGGAAGAGGGCGTATATTTCAATTCCCACATTGACGGGAAAAAGATTTTCATGGGACCTGAAGAAAGCATGAGAATTCAGTCAAATCTCGGCTCAACAATAGCTATGGCGTTTGATGAATGTGTTGAAAATCCGTCAACCTTTGAGTATTCAAAGCAATCCTGTGAACGTACTACCCGTTGGCTGATTCGATGTAAGGAAGAGCATGACAGACTTAATGCTTTGTGTGACACCGTTAATAAAAATCAGTTATTATTCGGTATTAATCAGGGCTGTACTTTTCCTGAGCTTCGCATTAAGCATATGCAGGAGATTTCAAAGCTTGAGCTTGACGGATATGCAATCGGTGGACTTGCTGTAGGTGAGCCTGCACCTGTTATGTATGAAATTATAGATGCAGTTGAGCCTCATATGCCCTCAGATAAAATACGCTATCTTATGGGTGTCGGAACTCCTGTCAATATTCTTGAAGGAGTTTACAGAGGCGTTGATTTGTTTGACTGTGTAATGCCGTCAAGAAATGCCCGTCACGGACATTTGTTTACATGGAAGGGTATTATAAATATTAATAATGCCTGTTTTGAAAAGGATGTCCGTCCGGTTGATGATGAATGTGATTGTCCTGTATGCAGACACCATTCTCGTGCATATCTGAGACATCTTCTTAAAGCAAAAGAAGTTCTCGGATTAAGACTTGCTGTTATTCATAACCTTTATTTTTATAATTCTCTTATGGAAAAAATAAGAGATAACATAGATAACGGCACTTATGAGGAATTTTACAATAAATACAGACAGATACTTGATAAAAGAGCGCCTCTGTTTTAAGTTTTTATATTTATAAAATAGGACTTGCATTTATTGTTAATTTAATATATAATATTTCCATTATGTACTTGGAGGAATATTTATGTTATTCGATACTTTCAATTATTTGTGCATGGGTATGGGAACAGGCACAACTACCTCAGGTGACGGCACTCAGAAGACCAGCTCAGTTACTATGATTATTATGATGGTTGCAATGCTTGTTTTTATGTATTTCATCATGATCCGTCCCCAGAAGAAAAAACAGCAGGAAGAACAGAAACTTCGTGACTCCGTTCAGATTGGTGACACTGTAACAACGATCGGTGGTATTTTCGGTAAGGTCGTAACTGTTAAGGAGGACTCTATTGTTCTTGAAACAGGTGCTGAAAGAAACAAGCTCGTTGTAATGCGTTGGGCTATTCAGACAAATAATACAGCAAATGAAAGAGCTGAAAGCGAAAAGGCAGCATTTGAAGCTGCTAAGGCTGCCGAAAAGGAAGAAAAGAAGTCTTCAAAGAGAAGAAGCAAGAAAAACGACGAAGAATAATCTCTTAATCTGCAACATTTTTTTGTTGCAGATTTATTTTTTGTCACGAATAATTCTGAGATATTTTTCATAATTTATATTAAATATATACATTCAAGGTGAAGAGTTATGAAAAAGAAAAAAATCAGAATAAAAAAATCAATTCCGACTGCACTTGCTATATCAATAATCTCGGGTTGTATATTCGCAATTTTTTGTGTGTTCATATGTGCATACGTGTTGACAATGTATGATATTGAACCGTCAATGAGATTTTTTCTTTGGTATGTTGTCGCTGGAATTAGCGGGCTTGTAATCGGAGTGACAGCCGGTAAGCTTTCGTTATCAAAAAGTATAGTTTGGTCAACACTTTCTGCAATGATTGTTGCCGGTATCAATATTTTAGTTCTGTTAATTGCATCTGATTTTAATTTCAGACTGGAAATTTTATTTCTTATTCCTGCATATATTATAACTGGTGCTGTTTCTTCTGTTGTTACTTCTAATCTCAGAAAATAACAGGGGAGTGGTTCTATGAAAAAAATGTTGTATATTTCGACAAGAAAAAATGTAGATATAAGAAGTATTTTTAAGTTTATTGAATACAATATAAATTTCTTTGTATACATAAGTCTATTTATCGGAGGGCTTATAATCGGCACAATTTCTGTGTATTATTATCCCTCATTAAATCTGATTACAACTGAATTATTCTTATGCTATGAAGACATTTTCTGTGTGTTTTTTAAGAATATAATCTTATATTTCAGCTTCTATATTGCCTTATTTATTTTCGGTTTATGCGGTATCGGATCACCGATGATTTTATTTGCAAATCTGTTTAACGGCTTGTATTACGGAGCATTGTTTTCTGTATATTGTATGAACCCTGATAATTACGGAATTTTACAGTTTTTAATTCTGAGATTTCCGTCAGCAATAATATTTACAATAACGATTATTTTGTCGTCAGAAATTGCAATGGAAATGTGTTCATATGTTAAAATTAAGCTTATTGGTGCAAATAATCGCTCTTTGGATTTTGTTAGATATATAAAGCAATTTCTGCTAATTATGATTTTTGGATTATTTTCAGCAATTATTGATGTAATTGTCGTGTGTATATTTAAAAATATATAAAATCGGCCGCATACGTCATCTTTATGACGTATACGGCTTATTTGTTAATCTTCTGAATTGGAATTAAAATCAGACAGGGGATTGGAATCGACAGCTTTTCTTAGCTTTTCATCATTAAGATGAGTGTAGATCTGTGTGGTGTTAAGATTTTCATGACCGAGAATTTCCTTTAATTCAAGCACGTCAACCTTACCGGTCTGATACATCAGTGTTGCAGCTGTATGTCTGAGCTTATGAACAGAAAATCCGAGGCCGTCAAGACCTGCTTTCTGAAGATAAACCTCAACAATATGCTGAACAGTTTTGGGGCTTATTCTTGTTAATCTGTTTGATAAAAACAAGGCATCACGATCTATTACATTGTCCTTAGGTCTGACATTCATATATCTTTTAATTGCTAAAATACAGGCATTATTGAAATATACAGTTCTTTCTTTGTTGCCTTTTCCAGTGATTATTACTGATGCATTTCCGTCTTCGTATTTTATAGCATTATAATTGATAGAAACCAATTCCGATAATCTCATACCGCAATTAAGAAAAAGCACAAGAATGCAATAATCCCGTTCCTTATTCGGTCCGTCAACACTTAACAGTAATTTCTTTGCCTGTTCCACAGTAAGATACTTCGGAAGGCTTTTTTTGAGCTTCGGTGAATCAAGATTTATCATAGGATTATCTTCAATAATACCGTTCATTTTCAGATATTTAAAAAAAGTTCTGATTGCCGAAGCTTTTCTTGCTCGTGATTTTTCCTGATTGTTTCGTTGGGTTTTGCAGTAAGACAAAAAACGGTATGCATCGTTAAGAGTTATGGTTCTAAAATAATCATTATTAAGATGTGTTATGTCAATAGCATTGAGTTCATCTTCATTAAATTTGTTTTTAGATGATGTTATTACAAGAAATCTGAAAAATAATCTTAAATCAAGACAATATTCATTAAGTGTTAATTCAGATTTGTTTTTCACATTAGCTTGATAATGAATAAAATCAATAACTGTTTTAGGTAATGTAATCAAATAGTTTTCATTCATAAGTTTTTACCTTAAATTAGCTTAAAATTGCTCAAAAAGTCGTATTAAACAAAAAAACAGTTAAAAATCACTAAGTTAACTTCCCTAAATTATACAAAATATTAATTTTGTATAATTTTGTTTGCTTATTTCCCGACTTCCCTTGATATGCTTCATTTTCTGATTTTTCAGAAATATTTTGTATAATT